>LJCR01000381.1 GCA_001399705.1 Kouleothrix aurantiaca | reverse complement strand
GCGGCACCTGCGCCCGGCGCGCCCGCGCCTGCCGTGCGCAATTGCGCAGCAGCGCCCGCGCCAGCCATGCAAAGTTTTGTGGCAGCGCCGCTCGTGCCCGCGCCGCCGACCATGCCAGCGCGCCCGGTGCGCCGGGCCACCCGCAGCGCCAGCGTATTTATCAGCTACAAGCGCAATACCCGGCTCGACGAGCTGCTGGCGCGCATTCGCGTGCAGCTGCGCCGCCGCCAGCGCGATGAGCAGCCGGCGGTGCTGCGCTACGGCCCACTGACGATGGATACTGCTGCGCACGCAACACAGATCGGCCAGCGGCGCGTCGAGCTGACGGCCAAGGAATACGAGCTGCTTGAGCTGTTTATGCGCCACCCGCGCCAGGTGCTCACCCGCGATCTGCTTTACGAGCGGATCTGGGGCTACGATTTTGGTGGCGAAAGCAATGTGATCGAAGTGTATGTGCGCGCCCTGCGGCAAAAGCTCGAAGCTGCCGGCACGCCGCGCTTGATTCACACCATTCGCGGCGTAGGCTATGTGCTGCGCGACGACGCTTGAACATTGTGCCACGTATGTCACGATTTTCGCTCCGCACGCGCCTGGCGCTCGGCTACACGGCCTTTTTTGGCGCTGTGCTTGTTCTGCTGGGCATTGGCGTGGTGCTGACGGTGCGCTCGGAATTGCGCGCCGAGATGGTGCGCGAGCTGCAGGCCAGCAGCGACCTTATTCAGCGCGATTTTGACGACACCGGCATCAAGCTCGACGATTATTTCAACAATCCATCCTTTCTTGAGCGCACGCGCCCGCTGAGCGTCGAGGGCCTGGAAACCCCTTCGCTCTACGTTCAAGCCGCCAGCCTGGCCGGCCGCGTGGTGGTTACCTCGGGCAGCCTGAAACAGCAGCAACTCCCTCTCGACCCTGCCATCCGATCAACCGTGCTCGGCGGCCGCGAACAGGCGGTCGACACAATGCTGGGCGAAGCGCCCGTGCTGATGCTGGCCAGCCCGCTGCGCGACAACAGCGCGATTGTTGGCGTGCTGCTGGTGGCGCAGCCGCTGCGCGAGATCAATCGAACCATCCAGCTGCTAAGCATGAGCGTGACGCTGATCAGCCTGATCGCCTTGCTGGCGGCCTTGCGGGGCGGCGCGTGGCTGGCCGGGCGTGCGCTGGTGCCGGTGGGGCAGGTAGCGGCCACCGCCCGCCAGATTGTGCGCGCCGAAGATCTGGCGCAGCGCGTGCCGGCCGCCCAGGGCAGCGACGAGCTGGCGCAGCTCACCGCCACCGTAAACGAGATGCTGGAGCGCCTGGAGGTGCTGTTCAGCTCGCAGCGCCGCTTTGTCGCCGATGTTTCGCACGAGCTGCGCACGCCGCTCACCGCCATGCGCGGTAACCTTGAGCTGCTGCGCCGCACCAGCCAGGCCGCGCCAGCACAGATCGGCCCATCGCTGGCGGCAATGGAGCGCGAAGTCAATCGGCTGGTGCGCATGTCGAGCGACCTGCTCCTGCTGGCGCAGGCCGAGTCGGGCGTGCATCTGCGGAGCGAGCCGGTGGCCCTGGATGAGCTGGTGCTGGAAGTGGTGCGCGATCTGGCGCCGCTGGCGCAGGGCCTCACGCTCAGGCCCGCCATCGCCGAGCAGGTAGAGGTGATGGGCGACCGCGACCGGCTCAAGCAGGCGCTGCTGAATATGGCAGCAAACGCCTTGCAGCATACCCCGCCCGGCGGCAGTGTGACGCTGGCGGTTGCGTGCGCAGGCAATCATGCTGAGCTGGTAGTGCACGACACGGGTGTGGGCATCGACGCCGAGGCGCTGCCGTACGTATTCGAGCGCTTTTTCCGCGCCGACCGGGCGCGTTCACGGGCGGCTGGTGGCGCGGGCCTGGGCCTGGCAATTGTCAAATGGGTGGCGGAAGCGCACGCCGGTGGCGTAAACGTTCGCAGCACGCCGGGCGAAGGCAGCACCTTCACGCTCTGGCTGCCCATCCACCCGCCAGCGCTCACCTAATAGCGCGCCAGCGCACCACAGACGCACGCAGTATGGTACAATCAGGTGCGCGCCGCATCCGCGATGCATGCGATAAAGTTGGTGGGTTCCATGATCGCTTTGAACGATTTGCTCACTCCTGAGACGGTTGTGCCCGGCCAGCGCGACCAATACAAAATCTTGGCCCTGATTGGCCGTGGTGGCATGGGTGCGGTGTATCGCGCCCAACGGCTTTCTGACGGCACGGTGTGGGCGCTGAAAGAAATGCGCTCGCAGCCCGACGCGCCAGTGCCCGAGGTCGAGGAAAACCGCCGCTTGTTTGAGCAAGAAGCGCGCCTGCTCGAATCGCTGCACTACCCCAATTTGCCAGTGGTCGCCGAGCTTTTCTCCTACCAGGGCCGGCCGGCCATGGTGATGGAGTTTGTGCCAGGCAAGACGCTCGAAGACCGCATGCACGAGGCCAATGCGCCGCTGCTGGAGCAGCAGGTGCTGGGCTATGGCATCCAGGTTGCGCGCGTGCTGCACTACCTGCACAGCCGTCCCGAACCAATCATCTATCGCGATCTCAAACCTTCCAACATCATGCTCACGCCCGACGGCGTGCTGAAGCTGATCGACTTTGGTGTGGCGCGCACCCACAAGCGCGGCAAATCGAAAGATACCGTGGCGATGGGCTCGGCGGGCTATGCGCCGCCCGAGCAGTATGGCAAAGGCCAGACCGACGCCCGCTCGGATGTGTATGCGCTTGGCGCGACGCTGCTGCACCTGCTGACGAACATGCCGCCCATTCCCCTGCAAACCCCGGCGGCTGGCTCGATCCGCAAGATGAATCCCTCGGTCGACGAGCGCACCGAAGGGGTGATCATGCGCGCCATGGCGCTCGACCCGAACACGCGCTTCCAGAACATGCAGGACTTCGAGCAGGCGATGGCTGGCTGCCTCGACGCGCCATTCGTCAACCCGATCGACCGCGCGCCGCCGCCGCCGCCGGTGCGCCCCACACCCTCGACGCTTACCTCGTCGCCGGTGCCGACGCAGCCGGCAGTTGTGCCCAATGCCCAGCCGGCGGTGCAGCCGGTGCCGGTGCCCATGCCCGCGCTCCCGGCCGATGGCGTGACATGCAGCCGCTGCGGGCGGGTGAACAAGGCTGGCGCGCGTTTCTGCGCGGGCTGTGGGGCGCCGCTCGGTGCGCCACCTGTAGCGCGCATGCTGATCACCTCGCCGCGCGCCGCCTGGGAGCAGAAGCTCGATCGCTCGCCGGTGCGGATTGGCCGGCGCGACCCGCGCCAGAACCACTACCCCGAGATCGACCTGGCCGAGCACGATCGCGGCATTGCGTCGCGCAACCACGCGCTGCTGGAGCGCAACGGCGATTATTACACGCTCACCGACCTGGGTTCGACCAACGGCACGCTGCTGAACGGCAAGCAGGTGGTGCCACGCCAGCCGCAGCGCCTGCGCCCCGGCGATCGGATCAAGATCGGCGAGGTTGAGATGGAGTTTCGCGGCAGCTAGCCGTTTCTGATGCTTGTAATCTGGCGCGACGACGCGATGGCTGCTGTGCTGGCCGTCGCGTTTTTGTGCCGCTCTACCTGTGAAGGAAGTGTATGTCCCCGAAAGCCCTGGTTCTGCGCGCGCCCGGCATCAACCGCGACGAAGACGCTGCCGCCGCCATCGAGCTTGCCGGCGGGCAGGCCGAGCGCGTGCACGTCAATCGCATTGTCGATGGGGCGGTGCGTCTGGCCGACTATGCGATGCTGATCATTCCCGGCGGCTTTTCTTATGGCGATCATCTGGGCGCGGGCAAGCTCCTCGCCGTTGACCTGCTGCATCGCCTGGCCGAGCAGCTCGCCGCCTTTGTGGCCGATGCCCGCCCGGTGATTGGCGTGTGCAACGGCTTTCAGGTGCTGGTGAAATCGGGTATTCTGCCGGGCGTTGAAGCGGAGCGGGGCGCGGCCGCGACGTTGACGGACAACGCGTCGGGCCAGTTCGAGTGCCGCTGGGTGCACCTCGCCGCCGAGCCGGCCAGCCGCTGCATTTTCACGCAGGGCATCGAGCGGCCGATTGAGGTGCCGGTGGCGCATGGTGAAGGG
>LJCR01003809.1 GCA_001399705.1 Kouleothrix aurantiaca | reverse complement strand
GCTGCGCCTGCACCAGAATGATGCCCTCGCGCGTCGAGAAGCGCGCCACCAGCGCCATTTCAATGCTGACGAGCGCGACCTCGGGCCGTGGCAGGGCCATGCGCGCCAGGCCGAGCAGGCTCAGCTCGAAGCCGCCGCCGAACTGGAGCGCAATCACCGCGATGCCGTCGACCAGCGCGAACGAGTTGAACGAAATGCCGGCGGCGAACCAGAAGGTGCCGCGCTCGGGTGCGAAGAACACGCGCGCCTCGGCCAGCTCGCGGAACGGGTCGCCAGCGCGCGCGGCCGGGTCGAGCGCCTTGATCAGCGGGAAGGTGTTGAACTGCGCCAGGTCGGTTGGCACCGACAGCTGGCGGTTGATGCCGAAGCCGCCGCCAATGCCGGTGACGAAAAAGGCCGGCGGGCCGCCGATCGGCCCGTTCACCGCGCCAAACAGGAAGATCGCCGTGTAGCGGTCGTTTTCCGGCCCGACCACGCCATAGCCGCC
>LJCR01003810.1 GCA_001399705.1 Kouleothrix aurantiaca | reverse complement strand
CTTCAAGGTCGTGCCGGGCAATCAGGTGCGCGACGAGGTCATTCGCCTGCTGCAAGCCGTCAAGCTCGACGAGCACTACTACGACCGGCGGCCGCGCCAGCTTTCGGGTGGGGAAAAACAGCGCATCGGCATTGCGCGCGCCTTTGCCGGGCGACCCGACCTGGTGCTGTGCGATGAGCCGGTATCAGCGCTGGACGTGTCGGTGCAGGCGGCGGTGCTCAACCTTCTGCTCGAAATTCAGCGCGAGCACGGCACCACCATGATTTTTATTGCGCACGACCTGAGCGTGGTGCGCTTCTTCTCGGATTTCGTGGCGGTAATGTATCTCGGCCAGGTGGTCGAAATTGGCCCGGCCGAAGCGATCTACGCGCCGCCCTATCATCCCTACACCGAGTCGCTGCTGGCGGCCGTGCCCATCCCCGACCCGAGCGTCGAGCAGAAGCATATTCGCCTGGAAGGCAGCGCGTGTGGAAGCGGCACTGTCTCT
>LJCR01003807.1 GCA_001399705.1 Kouleothrix aurantiaca | reverse complement strand
CTGGAGGCGAGCAGGCGCGCGGCGCGCGGGTTGAGCACGTTTGTGCAGGCGTAGAGGCTCAGGCACTCGCGATCCATGTACTGCTCGTGGCGGGCGAGCAGGCCGATCACTTCCTGCTCCAGCGCGTCGGAGTCGAGCGCGCGGTAGGCGGCGGCGCGCTGCTGGATCGCGCTTTCAAGCTCGGCCGGCACCCATGGCCGCGCCGCGTCAATTGTTGTCATAGCCAGGCTCCCGTTGACGAAGGACGAACGACGACGGACGAACGGAATTCACCACAGATGTCCATGCGGCTGCGCCGCACCCTGATGGATGAAAATAGAACGCGAACGGTTCTTGGTTCCGTGGTTCTTGGTTCCGTGGTTCTTGGTTCTCGCCCTTCGATACGCGCTCCGCGCTACTCAGGACGCGGTTCTGCGGTTCTGTTGCAGGTTGCAGGTTGAAAGTTAGCAAGCTGCAGGTTCTCGGTTCGCGCCCTTCGATACGCGCTG
>LJCR01003803.1 GCA_001399705.1 Kouleothrix aurantiaca | reverse complement strand
GGATGCTAGTGGTGGTGGATCAGGATCGGCGGAAAAAAGAGTGGAAAGCGGGGCCGCCGCGGCCCCGGACACGGAGGCGGCGCGGGCGCTCAGGGCATTCAACGTCCGGCCCGCCGTCGTCGCCGAGCTGGCGGACACGCCGATCCATGTTGTCGAGGCGGCGATCGCGGACGCGCGGGCGCGCCCAGGAGTGCGCGACCAGGCCGCCTGGGCGGTGTCCCTGATCCGCGATGCACGCAAGCATGGCTGGCGTATCACGGGCTATCGATCGCGGGCGCAGCAGGAGACCGTCGACTGGGCAAAGGTGATCGCAGATATGCGGGCCAGCGGGCTTATCAGCGATGAGCCGGACGAGGGGGAAACGCTGGCCGAGGTGCCCAATGCGCCAGCGCCACGAGTACCGATCGATCTGCTCGGCAACAAGCTGCGAGAGCGCCTGCGCTGGATGCGGCGCGAGATAGGGCCAATCATCGAGCGCGTCGAGGTGG
>LJCR01003806.1 GCA_001399705.1 Kouleothrix aurantiaca | reverse complement strand
CCCTCGTTCAGCATCGTGTAGATGCTGTCGGAGGTGCCAATCAGGCGCTGCCAGGGCGTCGGTGCCTCAATCGCGAACGTCACGCCGTGCTCCCAGGTCTGCGTGGTCACGCCGAAATCGACCTGAATGGCGCGCGCGGCGGCCTCCAGCCCGTTGGTGAGCGCGCGGCGCATCGCCTCAGGGTTGCTGATCAGCTTCTTGGGCAGAATCACGCGCGATGCCCCCATTACGCCAACTCCCCATTCCGAATGCGCAGCGGCGCCCACTCGACCGCGCGTTGCTTGCACACCTGGCAGTGCTCGGTATCCCCGAGCGTCCAGGTGCAGTCGTAGTTCTGCTCACCCTCCAGCGCCGTCACATCCCACGCACAGCGGCAGTGCGTCAGGCAGGGCGATGTGCCGTCGCCGGGCATCGCGGGCAAGGGCAGCAGCCTGGTCACGCCGCGCCAGTAGGGCGTCTGGATACTGTTGGCGTACAGCTGCGCCCGC
>LJCR01003805.1 GCA_001399705.1 Kouleothrix aurantiaca | reverse complement strand
GGCGAATATCTGGTCGTGCGCCGGCGCTAAAAGCTAGAAAGCCATCGTAACCACGAAGGCACGAAGACACGAAGTGATAATGCTGACTTCTGAAACCTGACTGCTGAATCCTCGCTTTTGCCCCACCTGATAGCATTCTCATTGCTTCGCGACTGCACTATCATTTACCTGATGCGCCCAACATAGTATTGTTGCTCCTATACCGGCGACCACAAGAAGTGAAGAGAAAGGGAGAACGGGAATGTTCAATCGTCGCAGCATTCAGGGCGCGGCAATCATTCTGGGCCTCGCGTTGTGTATCTACCTGGGCATCCCGCCATCCGATGACACGTTGATCCGTCGCTTTCATTCCAACTCGGCGGTTCAGCAGCTGGCCGCCCTGTTCGAGCAGGATAAGCAGCCACTCATGGTGAATGCGAGCGGCGATGTCTGGTCTGGCGATGAGCAAATCCCCTCGCTTCCACCCGAGCGGCTCGACCAGTATCGCG
>LJCR01003804.1 GCA_001399705.1 Kouleothrix aurantiaca | reverse complement strand
GTGCAGCGTGATGCCGATCTGGCGGGCCATGTCGAGCAGCAGCTGGGTGTCGTCGTTCGACAATGTTTCCTGAGGATGGCGCGCGCTGACATGGAGCATGCCCAGAGTTGATGTCTGGTAGGCCAGCGGAATGCTGACGATCTGGGCATCTCGCGGCGGCTCGCCATAGGCCGCGGCGGGCGTCGAAATGCCCTCAATCTCGATAGCGACATATGGCAGGTTCAAGGTCGCGGCCAGTGTGGCAGCAACTGTCGGCAGCAACATATCTGGCGCATTGGTGTCTTCCAGGTGCTGATTGATCTGGGCCAGCTGCGCATACGGGTTGTCGTGCTGGCCATACACAAGCTGGTTGACGCTTCGCCGAAGCAAGCGATTCATAGGCAGCACAGTTGTCACGATAGTCAGCAGCGCCAGCAGGTACAGCCACCACGGCGCCCGTACAAATAGGTTCGTAACGCCACCCAGCCCGAGCACGAGCACATAGACGA
>LJCR01003800.1 GCA_001399705.1 Kouleothrix aurantiaca | reverse complement strand
GTGATTGCGATGGACCAGCACCCTGCCCAGGCGGTGCGCCGCAAGCCGCGCTCGCCGCACGCCGTTGGGCTGCGCATGGTGCGCGACGGCGAGGCCGACGCGTTTGTCTCGGCCGGGCACAGCGGCGCAACCATGGCCGCGGCCACGCTCATCCTCGGGCGGGTGCGCGGCATCGAGCGGCCGGCGCTGGCGATTCAGTTCCCCTCGCGCGAGCGCATGTTTCTGCTGCTCGACATTGGCGCAACTACCGACTGCAAGCCCGAGTACCTCTTCCAGTTCGCGCAGATGGGCAGCCTGTATGCCGAGCGCGGCCTTGGCATCGCGAACCCGCACGTGGCGCTGCTCGCCAACGGCGAAGAAGCGACCAAGGGCGACCGGCTGGTGCAGGACGCCCACCAGCTCCTGCGCGGCAGCACGCTCAATTTCGTGGGCAACGCCGAGCCGAAAGACGCGCTGATCGCGGGCGTGTGCGACGTGCTGGTGTGCGAC
>LJCR01003802.1 GCA_001399705.1 Kouleothrix aurantiaca | reverse complement strand
GTGGCGGGGCCAAACTCGCGCTCGGCCGGCGGGGCGACCTGCCCGCCCAGCGCGTAGCTCTGGAGCTGCATACCATAGCACACGCCCAGCACCGGCAGATTGGCGCTGAGCAGCCAGGAGGGCATCTGCGGCGCATCCGGCTCGTACACGCTGGCCGGCCCGCCCGACAGGATAATGCCCTGCGGGTTGAGCCTGCGCACATCCGCTTCCGAAGCATCGTGCGGCAGCAGCTCGCTGTACACGCCCAGCTCGCGCACCCGCCGCACCAGCAGCTGCGCGGTTTGCCCGCCAAAATCGAGCACAGGAACCGAAACTTGAGTCATAATAGCATTTCCTGCTTGCGAGACGCGCGACAAGGAGCGAGCGGAGCGGATGCCAAACGACGCTGTTGCAGCTGTGTTCTCCTGCGCTTCTGGTGTAAGCGACTGCGTAGGTGGTTCTTCACAAGGCATGCAATGTGCATGCAGCATGAAACGGTTGCACGATTAT
>LJCR01003801.1 GCA_001399705.1 Kouleothrix aurantiaca | reverse complement strand
GGAGGGAACCATGAGCACGCAAACACAGTTTGACGCCATGCCCGCGTTGCAGGGCGGCATCGCGACGCTTCGCAGCCGCCACCTGGATGCGATCCAGCAGGCGCAGGCGCAGTTTAGCATCGACGGCCTCAAGCTGCATATTCTGCTGAGCGCGCAATCGGCGGCGCCGCTGGGCATCAGCGTTGCGCAGCAGCGCCGCCAGATGCCCTCTGGCTCGGCCGCCGTGCTGCAAGCCCACTTCGATGCGCTGGCCGAAAACGGGCTGCTGCGCCTGGCCGATGGCCTGTACTACCTGACCGAACACGGCAGCGCGGCACTGGCACAGGGATTCGGGGTGGTGCACCAGTCGCTGGCGGGATACACGCCCATTCCCGCGCTGGATCGCCTGCTCGCCCTCGCGCAGCGCCTGGTCGAGGCCGCGCTGGCCGCGCCCGCGCCCGCCGCCAAACCCGACCTGCTGGCCAGCCGGCGCACCGACCCCGGCGCGGA
>LJCR01000380.1 GCA_001399705.1 Kouleothrix aurantiaca | reverse complement strand
GTGCGGTGCTGCTTGCATCCTGCGCGCAGCGAAAGGACGCCGCAATGCTGAACTCACAGCTGATCGCCGCCGCCGACCGTGGCGATGCCGATGCGCTGCGCCGGCTGCTGGCCGACGGTGCCGAGATCAATGCCCGCGATGAGCGCGGGCGCACAGCCGTGCTGGCTGCAACCTATGGCCGCCACGTTCCCGCCGCGCAAACGCTCATCCAGGCCGGCGCCGACGTTAATATTCGCGACGAGCGGCTCGATAACCCGTTTCTCTATGCTGGCGCGGAAGGGCTGATCGACATCCTGCGCCTGACCATCGACGCCGGGGCCGACCCGACGCTGACCAATCGTTTCGGCGGCACCGCGCTCATTCCTGCCTGCGAGCGCGGCCATGTCGAGGTAGTTGAGCTGCTGCTCACGCGCACCCGCGTGAACGTCAACCACATCAACAACCTGGGATGGACGGCGCTGCTGGAAGCGATTGTGCTCAGCGACGGCGGCCCGGCCCACCAGCAGATTGTGCGCCTGCTGATCGCCCACGGCGCGGATGTGAATATTGCCGACAAGCAGAACGTCACCCCGCTGCAACACGCCCGCTCGCGCGGCTACACCGCGATTGCCGAGCTGCTTGAACAGGCCGGCGGGCGATAGCTCATCGTCGCACTACCAGTTTGAGCGTTTGCCACAAAGACACCAAGACGCGAAGCGTTTATCCTTCGTTTCTTCGAGTGCTTGTGGCAAAAAGTCGCTGCCGCAATTCCCCTGCCGTCGCCTACTGCGGCCCAAACTCGGCGGCGCGCAGCGCAACCTTGATCGCCTGCTCGACAGCCACGCCCTTCTGCTCGAAGATCACGCGCTCGCTGGCGGTGCGCTGCGCGATTACCCCGCACACGCACGCGGCCGCGAAGCCGTACACGCCGCCCATCTTGAACAGCGTGCCCGACTCCATCTCGTAGTTCAGCACATTCAGGTGGCGATACTCTTCGGTGATGCCGCGCAGCCAGCGCAGCAGGTGCGGGTTGGCCGACTCGCTGCGCTCCTGGCCCTCGTAGAAGGTATCGACCGAGGCGGTGATGCCAAGGTGGTAGTCGGCGCCGAGCTGCTGCGCGGCTTCGGCCAGCGCCACAGTGAGAAAGGGATCGGCGGCGGCGGGATACTCCAGCGGCGCGATGTCGTTGGCCGCGCCCTGGCGGCACAGCGCCGCGCGCGAAATCACCACGCTGCCGGGCAGCACATGTTCCTGAATGGAGCCGCAGGTGCCGATGCGAATGATCTGGCGCACGCCGGCCTGCACAAGCTCGTTCACCACAATGCTCATCGAGGGCGCGCCCATGCCGCTGGTGCAGGAAAGAATGGCGCGGCCGTTTGGCAGGGTGCCCAGGTAGCTGTTCAGCCCGCGATGCTCGGAAAGCATTTTCACATCGCTGAAATAGCTCTCGGCAATCAGCTTGGCGCGGTCGGGGTCGCCCGAAAGCAGTGCAATTGTTGGCGCGCGCTCGCCCAGGTCGTCGCGCCCGAAACCAATATGATAGAACGTTGTCGCCATTCGGCACCTCCACATCGAGCTTGCTTGGAACGGCGGCTATTGTACTACCAAACGGGCGCGGCGCGTTGCGAGTGTGCAATGCGCCGCGCCCGTTCGTATCTGTGTGGCGACTAAAGCTCTGCCACGGCGGGAATGATCTCGCGGCCAAAAATCTCAAGCGGCGTGATGTCATGCACATTCGGCATGTTGAAGATCAGGTGCTGGATGCCGAGCTTCGCCAGCGAGCGGCACGTTTCGATCACGCTTGCGGCGGTGTCGCCGCCGGGCGCGAGGTTGACGGTGCCAAGCGCCGTGCGCTCGATCGCGTCGTACGGCCGGCCCACGGCCTCGCAGTGGCCTTTCAGAATGTCGAGCTTTTGCTGGATGACATCGGGGCCCATGCGCGCGAACAGGTTGCAGGCGTCGGCGTACTGGGCCACCAGGCGCAGGGTTTTCTTCTCGCCGCCGCCGCCAATCATAATCGGCGGGTGCGGGCGCGCCACCGGCTGCGGGCTGTTCAGCGGGTCGGCCAGCTGGTAGTGCGTGCCCGCAAACGGTGTGCGGTCGCCGGCCCACATCTGGTGCGCGATCTTGAGCATTTCTTCAAGCTGCTCGAAGCGCGTTTTCAGTGGTGGGAAAGGCACGCCCAGGCCGCGCGCTTCCTGCTCGTTCCAGGCCGCGCCAACCCCGAAGTAGGCCCGCCCGCCCGAAAGCACATCGAGCGTGGTGGCGGTTTTCACCAGAATGCCGGGGTAGCGGTAGATCACGCCAGTGACCAGCGTGCCGAGCTTGGCGCGTTTGGTGACGCCGGCCAGAAAGCTCAGCGCGCTGTAGCCCTCCAGCATCGGCTCCTCGGGCTGGCCGATCACACCGATCTGGAAAAAATGATCCATCACCCACAGGCTGTAGAAGCCGGCTTCGTCGGCGGTACGCCCGATCTCGGCGAAGCGCTGCCCGATCTCGGCCGCGCCGCCCGGCCATGTGAAACTGGGGATCTGCAAACCGATACGCATAGTTCTCCTCCCGCTGCGTGCCATGCTGGCGCGCGTTTGCGTAAAACAAAGCCGGCGACATAGTCACCGGCAGGGCGAGGTATCTGCAATCGCGGCGCATCACGCGCCGACAGACTTAATCGACAAAGCGATTGGGGTCGAACCACTGCTCAACCAGGGTGAGCACCAGCAGCCCAACCACACCCGCAAGAATTGTATAGATAACCAGGCCCAGCGTGTTCAGCGGCTGGCCGGCGGCGGTGTCGCTATACCAGCGCCAGGCAGCCGTTCCAGCTACCGCAGCGGCCCAGATTGCCCACAGCACCACGCGCAGGCTTGCGTCGGCGCGCACCACTGATGAATGACTCGAACGTTTGGCCCGATACAGCTCCGCTTGCTCCGTACTCATGATTGGGCTCCTTTCGTATCACATCATTGTGACGGGGGAAATGCGCTTTAGACAACGTTGACGTAAACGTTAGAATGCGTGCAAAAAAATTTAGCTTGAGCGCTTGTGCCCAAGGAATTCCTGGAAGCGTTGAATGTTCGACTGCAACTCGGCGCGGAATCGCTGAAGCGTGGCGATCTTTTCGTCCGTCTCGGCGAGCTGGCGCTGCAAGATTTCGATCACGCGCTGCTTGCCGCGAATGCCCGTGGGGTCATCACAGTATAGCGGCAGCACTTCGCCGATCTCTTCCAGCGATAAGCCCAACTGCTTGAGGGCATCGATCTTCCTGAGCCGGATCAGCTCAGTGTCGGTGTAGTAGCGGAACCCGTGCCCTTCGCGCTCGTTTGGGCCAAGCAGGCCCAGCCCTTCGTAGTAGCGAATCGTTCGTGGAGTTACGCCCGCTTGTTCGGCGAACTCGCCGATACGCATTTTGTCTTTCATGAATTGCACTACCTTGACGTTCACGTCAAAGTTAGTATAGCCGCCTGAATCGCGTTTGTCAAGTACCCTGAGTAATCAATTTTTGCCGGCATCGGGCGTGCTCATAAGTTGGGCAATCAATTTTTTTCGCACTGCCATGCGCAAAAGCACGAAATGTACCACCATCGACCGATGCTTCCTGAACATCCGTACAGTTGACCAGAACGTAGCATGTCCATATCATTCGCCTACGAATGATTTGAGGCCATAGCACTATGATGGACGATCTTCGCTGGGGTGCGCTTGAGCTGCGCATTTTGCTTTCGGTTATTACGCGCATCAGCAGCCGCGCGCTTGAGCAAAGCCTCCATGCGCAGGGCTTGCCGATCAGCGCGCTGCAGCACTCAATTCTGCGCCTGCTCAGCCGCCACCCGTTCACCATCGCCGAACTGAGCCGCAAGCTCGGGCTGATGCCCGCCACGCTAGTGCCAGCCGTCGACGCGCTGGAGCGCCATGGACTGGCCACCCGCAGCCGCGACCCGCACGATCGCCGCCGCACGCCACTGGTGCTGAGCGAAGCTGGCACCGCGCTGCTGGCCCGGCTCCCGCCCGTCGCCGACGACGACGTGCTGCTATGCGGGCTGGCGCGCATGCTGGCCGAGCGGCGGGATGCGCCACCCAACCTGGTGCGC
>LJCR01000038.1 GCA_001399705.1 Kouleothrix aurantiaca | reverse complement strand
GTAGCGGACCGTCGCGGTTCCGACATCGCCCGCCAGTTCCAGTTCGCCAGCTACCCAGCCCGGCGGAACGGGGATGATGACCGACGTCAGTGCAAACCCGGCGGCGGGCGCGTTGGCCATCTCGATCGCGATGTCCAGCACCAGCCGCTCGTCCACGAGCGCGACGAGGTGGCCTGGCCAGCCGCTGTCACCTGCCTCCACCCGATCGTTCGGGTGTCCGATGTCGATACGGAACGCGCCGGCGGTACGCCACGCGCGGGGCAACCCCAACTCCTGCACCGACCGCTGCTCAGACGGGCTCAGCAAACGCTCGTAGGCAGCATTGGTCACCGTAGCCCAGACCGTCAGCGGCCTTGCCGGGACGGCGAAGAGATCCAGCGTATCGAGGATCGCGCGCGTGCAAGTCATACAGCTCGCATCCGCATGCCCGAACACGCGATCGATCTCCGCGTGCGCCTCGCGGTCGAGGGCGTCGACAATCGCGTCGACCTCGGCAGGCGTGCGCGCCGGCGCAAAGCTCGGGTCAGTCATGACTATACCTCGCGTAGCGGACGTGTCCGCGTCCAGCACCATCGAGATCATTTCCCCTGGATGTCCCAGCGCTCCTTCAACTGCGCGCGACTGCCGGTCGCGGCGTACCAGGTGTCGGCCATGCCGAGATACCAGACCAAACCACGGCTATCATAGGCGATCTGAACCAGGAACGGAAAGACATCGAACAGCACGTGCGCAAACGCGGCCTTGCCCGGCGGGCTGGCGTCGTCCCAGAGCTGCGCGTCGCGCGGCGGCGGGGTGCTGTCATGCGTCTGGCAGCTCTGGCACTCCCACCGCAGCGGCAAAGCCCAACCTGTCGTGTGGGATGCCCAACTCAGCGTCGAGTAGTCACCACCCAGACTCGCGAAGCCGCCAAACTCGATCAGCACCGTCAGGTCGCGCATCGTGCCGCCACAGAAAGGGCATGTGCGCGTCTCAGCGGCCTCCAGCCGTCGCTGTAGCTCCGGCAGCTCCCCTAGCTCGGTCTGAAGATGGCCGATCGTCTCACGCAGCGCGGCTGTGTAGACCTCGATGTCGGCCAGCCCCGCGCCGTACAAGGGCCGGGAATGACGCTCGTCTGCCATAACGCTCCTCGTGCTATGCGAGATTCGGCGCCTGTTTGGCGTCGATGGGCAACTCGATCACCTGAAGATCCTGCCAGCGCGCGGTGGGATCGCCCGAATCAGCCGCGACAGTCCGCCGCATACGCTCGGCGACCTCCGCCCGGCCTGCGTCGCCTGCCGGCAGATCCGCGGCATGGGCACCGGTTAAAATCGGAATCGTCCGGCCATCGGCCACAAGCTGGCCGGAGACGAGGAACCACCGAAATTGCGCGGCGGGGGCCGCCTGCTTTAGCTGGCGGGGGGAAGCCGCGTCCAAACACCTATAGTCGTAACCGTCACCATCCGATTCCCGATCGCAATACTTGAAGGCATAGATGTCGATGATTTCTTGGAGCGAAGTCGGTGTCTTCATCCCCGCGCCAGGATGATGCGGGCGGTGAGCTGTCACGCGCTCGATGTCCAGCGCGTTCTTGAACTCCTCCCAGTGCAGATTGTGATGTCTCCCACACCGCATACAGAAGATTCGAGCATATGCCCGAATTCCTGGCTTTGGTAACGATCGCAGATCAGACGAGAATTCGGTAACTGCTACAATGGTGCGTGCTTTCGCCATCACGATCTCTCCTTTCGCATCGCATAGGCATAGCCATCCGCCCGCTGGATCACCCTGAGATATTTGGGATGCACGTCAAACCCACTGAGTTTGAACAGCGGTCGCGAACGCACTGCGATCCGCCCAATGTGCGTGCCAGCGTACTTCCCGCCAGGAATGACCGCCCGCACCAGATCGCCCGTCAAAAACCCAAACCACCGCTTCTGCTTCCGCTTGTGGCGGATCGGAAAGCCGTGCTTGTTCGTCCCGCACATCTGCCTCGATCCGTGGCCCGTACTGGCGATCAGCAGCACGCTTCCGACTGCAACGTGCAGCTCATCAGGCGTACTCGCCCCGACTACTGCCGCGTCGCGCCAGTGGGCTTTCGGCCAGCCGAGCCGGGCGCGATTCCACTTCGTCCTACCGCCGGTGCCGGCCTCGACGGGTAGTCCCGTCGCTAGTAGGCGCTGATAGATGGCCCAGCGCACGCTGTTCACTGCCGCCGCATCCTTGAGTGGGGCTTTAGATAGCGCCATCAGGTGCGGGAAGCCGAATTCGGCGGCGGTCTGGTTGCCTTTGCGCTCGTTGCAGGGCCGGCAGGCGATCGTGAGGTTGGTGATGCGGTCGCTGCCGCCTCTGCTGCGCGGGATCAGATGCTCTTGCTCCAGCCGCACGCCTGTCGCGCCGCAGTAGGCGCAGCGGTGGCCCCACTTGGCCAGCAGATAATTCCAGACCCCCAGCCGAACAGCGTGCCGCGCTGGTACTCCACTCCCGCGATCTCCGGGTGCTCCATAGCCTGGGTATCGAACCGCACCAACTCCATGCTAATGGCCGTGATGGGACAGGCCGCGCGCAGCCGCCGCACCCACGTGTCCGTGGTCAGCGCACGATGGGCGAGCGAGGGCGCTAGCCAGCCGGCTCTCCGCCTGCGGTTGAGGAAGCGCGCGGGCCGGTAGCGCGTTTTGCGCTGGCGGCGGCTGCGGCGCACGGCCCGCCGCGCCAGGAGTGAGTTGCGAATGGCCTGGCCGCGGTGGGTCAGCTCGGCCGCGAACACCACCCGATCCGCCTGCCCTGAGCTTGTCGAATGGGTCGCCTCCTGCACGATCACGATCCCGGTGGTCTTGCTGCCGGGGTCAATCTTGAGGCGATGGTCATGGACGTCGGACTCGGTACGGATGCGATCCTTGAGCATGATCGTGAATGGGAAGGTGCGCCACACGGCGGCGCGGCCCTTTGAGAGTAGCTCCCTGGCCCGCGCCTCGTGGCAGGGGTCGAGCGGCACTCTGTCAGTTGAGAGAACGAAAACCATCTTGCTCCCTTTGCCCCGTTACCGGGGCGGCTCCCATTGCTGGGGTAATGTGCGCCTCGACCATGCGCGGAAGGCTTGTCGTGCTCGCCAGATGCGTCCCTTGCCCCAGGACGACGTTCTCACGAGCGATAGCGGTCGGGCCTGGCGCTGTCGCAGCCCGACGTATCATGACCTTCCGGGCGGAGGGCGGTTGCCCGCCCTGGATCCTGGTCAGTCCGGGCTAGACCCGAAGATCAAGCCACCTCATTTACGGGGTGGTGACTGACCGGTACGCCTGCGGGTCTTCCGCCGGCGCGATCTGCTCCGCCGCCTGGTCCCAGGCGAGGCGCTGCCGCAGGGCCTCCGGGATGATCACCCAGGCCGCCAGCGCATCCTGAAGCGCATCCACGGTCGCGATCGCGCCTGGCTCGGCGCCGAGCCAGAGCTGGATGTGCGGGTTGTCCTCGTCCGGGTTCGCGCCCTCCGTCGCCACGGTGGCGAAGAAGGTGTTGAGCGGCGGGTCCCAGCCCAGGCGGACGCCGGTCGTGTTGGCGGGAATATCTTTCTGCGCCAACTCCGCATCGCTGCCCCGCACCCGCTGGTATCCTGCATAGGTCAGCATGCGGTTGAGCCGAACGACAAGGTTGTCCCGGCTAGCGCCAAGCGGGAGGCTCAGCCGGCACCCCGATCCCTCCGCGTCCAGCAGTGTGTCGTAGATCGCCGGAGATACGCGG
Source organism: Kouleothrix aurantiaca (assembly GCA_001399705.1). GTDB lineage: Bacteria > Chloroflexota > Chloroflexia > Chloroflexales > Roseiflexaceae > Kouleothrix > Kouleothrix aurantiaca. The sequence goes on along the minus strand of LJCR01000038.1, from coordinate 7,040 downwards.
TCCATCCAGGTAGCATCGCCGCTCGAAAACACGAACAGCGCATACGCCAGGTCATCTGGGCCGATCTCACCGCGGTCCCACAGCCGCTGAAGCGGCTCGCTATTCAAAAACAGGTGCCGCATTCTAACCCCACGCCGCCGGCGCCACACTGCAAATCGCCGTGATACAGGCGATGTCGTTCGTCGGCGTTGCTCAGACTAATGCCCAAACGCCACTCTGCTGAGCGAGGGCCGCGCGCTTCGGGCTGGATGATCTAACTTTCTCGACCGAAGAGACCACCATGCGCTGGCTCTGATCAATTGGTGCGCGAGCACAAGCGCGTGCATCCGGCTAGTACGAGGATAATATCACATTATGATACTAATGTCAAGTTAGTGTGATGGAGGGACACTTGGCGTCAAACAGCGGAGCGCGAACACGGGCGGTGCGCTGGCTCGCTGAACGCCCACAGCTTGAGATTCCCAACGGCTGTCCGAACTCCTTGAGGTAAAGCCACCGCACACCGGCGAGCCTCCAACATGTCCTCGCGCCATCAACTCCAAACAAGCAGGAAGACGATTGGGAGCGCCCGCTGCCCACTTTGCACATTGTTTGCTGCAACAACGCAATACGCCTCAAATGCTTCCCGCATTATACTACGGCGAGATTGTATTGGTGTCTACGCTTCTCGGAGACGGCGCGCCACCAATAGGAGCTATCAAAGACTGCAAAGATGAGTATGCCACGGCCAGACCCGATAACAGCGCCCCCGCGGGCAGGTGGTCTTCCCTTGGTCGGCGTTCTCCCGCACATGGCGCGCCCCGCTCGACTGTCTCACTGCCGCTGCCGCGCGGCAGCGTCGTGCAGCTCGGCCCTGGCACCTATCTTGCTGCCGACCCGGATATAATCCGGCATATCCTCGTCGCCAATCACCAAAATTATCAGCGACCGGGGATTTTCCGCCGCCTGGAATCGCTCATCGGCAACGGCTTGTTTCTCTCGACCGGGCAGAGCTGGCTGCGCCAGCGGCGCCTGATGCAGCCGGCGTTCCACCGCAAGCGCCGGAACGGAATGGCTGGCGCTATCGTCGATACGGTCGATGCCGCGTTGGACGCCTGGATAGCGCACCCGCAGATCAATATCAACGAAGCGCTAATGTGTGTAACCCTGTCGATTGCGTTTCGGCTGCTCCTCAACCGTGATCAGCGCGATCAGGATGTAACGCTGATCAGCGCGAGCTTTCGTGAAGCCGTAAACTACCTATCACGCCGGCTCAAGCAGTTTGTCGAATGGCCCGTGCCGAGCGGGGCCAAACGCCACTAACACCATGCGCTCCAGACCCTGGACGAGCGCGTGTATGCCTTGATTGCCGAACGATGCGCCGATTCTCGTGAGCACGATGACCTGCTCGGCATGCTGCTTGCCGCGCGCGATGAGGAAACAGGCCAGGGCATGAGTGACCGTGAACTGCGCGATGAAGTGCTCACAATGCTGCTCGCCGGCCACGAAACCACGGCCACATCGGCAAGCTGGGCCCTGGCGCTTCTCGCGGCGCACCCGGGCGTCATGCAGCGGCTGCATCGCGAAGTTGACAGCGTGCTGCACGGCGAGCCGCCGCGCGCCGACGATCTGCCCCGGCTGCCCTACGCGCGCGCGATCCTTGATGAAACACTGCGGCTCTACCCGTCGAGCTGGGTGATTTCACGCCAGGCGCTTCTGCCCGACCAGCTTGGTCCGTATTCGATCCCCGCCGGCGCTGCTGTGATGGCCAGCCCCTATGCCAATCACCGGCTGCCGCATCTGTGGACACAGCCGAACAGCTTCCTGCCCGAACGCTGGCTTGACGCGCCGAAACCCGCGCTGTTCACCTACTTCCCGTTTGGCGCTGGTCTGCGGATGTGCGTCGGTCAGCACCTGGCCATGCTGGAGCTGAATCTCTTGCTTATTCGTTTCGCGCAGCGCTGCACGTTGAACATAGATGGGCCACTTCCCAAACCACTCGCAGGTTTGAGCATCCATCCAAATCGTCGTTTGACAGCACAGGTGGGCACGCGATGTCCTGAGGCCGTGAAAGCGGGGGCATAGTGACATTCCAACTCTTCGCTGAATCTACCAGGCCCAGCCGCCACGCTGCTCGAATACTTGCAGACGGCACCACGTTGGCCGTAGAGCACTCATCTGACGGCGTGGTGATAAGTATCAGGAATAACGGCACCGGGTTCGGTAGCCCGATCAACATAGATGTCGCCGCTATGCGCGGCGCTATCAGCTTCGCGCCGGACGGTCACTACAAGCTAGGGAGCCGGCGGTGCCGGTCAAGGAGGACATGATGATGCAGAACACTCCCTCGCACTCTACTATTTCCAAGCCTGTAGCTGCTCGTCCTACGCTCGGCGCGCACTTGAGGCGCTTCTGGCGCTGGTGGTTGATGGTCACAACCGACGATCCGGTGCGGCTCGTGCTCAACCAGGGCCTGCTGACCACCCTCAGCGTCCTCTTGCTTATCAATATCGCGGCGATCGTCGCGTTCGCGCAAGACCCGGCGTACCTCCTCATCGTCCTCTGCGATCTGTCCGCGCTACTGCTGGCTGTATGGCTGACGCGACGCGGCACAACCTACGGGGCCATATTATTTACGCTTGTCGCGATCGGCAGCAGCGCCGCCGCTCTCGAACCGCAGAGCTTTCTGGTGGATTCTGCACCTGTTCCGATGATATTGTTGTTTCCGGTCATCGTCGCAACCCTGTTTATTACTCCACGTACCGGCATCTGGGCCGCGATGCTCCAGCTCATCGGCGCCGCTATCGCACTTTACCTCAAGGGCGCCCCAACCAGCGCTCTGCTCACCATCCTGCCAAGGATGGCGATCGATCTCGGCGCCTTCACAGCATTCCTCGTGGTCGGCGCGTCCATTTTCGTGCGCAAGATCCGCTCGGAAATCGCGGCCAACGCCGCGCTCCAGGAATTGAACGCCACATTAGAGCAGCAAGTTGCCGCGCGCACGCAAGAACTCGCGGCCAGTAACGCACAACTGGCCGAGGCCAATACACAGCTCGCGGCCATTATGCAGCGGCGCTCGCACGAGCTGCGCGCCACCGCGCACGATCTCAACAGCGGACTGACCGTGGTGCGCTCTGCCGTCGACATGCTGGTGCTCGATACCGAAGAGGCCGGCCTGGACTGCGAACGAATCGCCGAGGCGCGCGAGGGTGTCGAGCGAGGGTTCAACAGCGCAACTGCGCTGGTCAACAACCTGTTTACCGCCGCGCTGCTGGAGAGCGACAAGCTCGAACTCAAGCGCCAGGACACCGACTTGGCGGCTCTGGCGGAGGGCGTCGTCCAACAATACGCCGCGCTGGCCCAGTTGAACGAGTGCCGCCTGCATTTCCACCGCCCCGCCGGGCCGATCCAGCTCACGATCGACGCGCAGCGTATAGAGCGCGTGCTGGCCAATCTACTCGGCAACGCCATCAAATACACCCATAAGACCGTCGATGACACCGGCCGCGAGGGCGTCATCGCCCTGGCCGTGGAGCGCGCATCGGATGGCGTGGCGCTCAGCATCACGGATAACGGCATCGGGATGACCGCACACGATCTTGAACGTATCGGCCAGTCATTTACACGCCTCAGCACCGCGCAGGGAACCGACGGCACCGGGCTCGGTATCTACACCAGCAAAGGTGTCGTCGCCGCGCACGGCGGCACCATCATCTTCGCGTCGGACGGTCCGGGCTGTGGCTCAACAGTGACCGTCTGGCTACCGCAGAATATGGCAGGAGCTTAATAATGTTACAAGGGCAGCTTGTGCTGGTTGTCGACGACGAGCGCGATATTGGATTGCCGCTCACCAGCATCATTCGTCGCAAAGCCGGCGCCGCCAATGCGGAAGTCGTCGCCGGCTACCGCGGCGCGGTAATGAGGCTGGAACGCCAGCCAACATCAGGGATTGTCATCCTGGACTTTGACCGAATAGAACCCGGCGCAAGCCGCCGCACTTGAGTGCGTGCGGTTAGGCGGGTTTCTCGCTGGCTTCAGCCAGGACGAAGGTGACATTGTATTCATTGTCTATGGCTTTCTGTTGCGGCAAAGTGCTATTTATAGTACAATTGTTCTAGCACAAACTGATCGCTCAAAGGGCCTCTCAGCCATGGCGCGCAAAGCCTTTCTCTACCGCCTGTACCCAAGTTGTACCCAAGCCAGATTGCTTGATGCGACTCTGGAAACATGCCGCTTGTTCTATAACGATTGTTTGGCTGAACGGAAAACGGCCTATGGGGAGCGCGGCGAACAGGTAGGCAAGTTTGAGCAGTTGCGACAGGTGAAAGGGCGTAAGGCAACCAATCCCTATGCAAAGAACGTCCATAGCCACGTTTTGCAGACCGTGGTACAAGACCTCGATAAAGCGTTCGATGCGTTCTTCCGTCGTGTGAAGGCGGGTGAAAAGGCGGGCTATCCGCGCTTTAAGGGCCGTAACCGCTGGCATTCGTTCGGTTTCAAAGAGCTGGGGAACGGCTTCAAGGTGGATGGGCGGCGGCTGAAACTGTCGGGTATTGGTCGGATTGCTATCCGCTGGCATCGTCCAATCGAAGGCGCGATCAAGACGCTCCGCATCTCCAAGAAGGCAGGCAAGTGGTACGCCGCATTCTCGTGTGTCGTCGACGATAGCACGCATGCCAGAGCGACTGGCGAAGCAATTGGGATAGATGTGGGGCTGGCAAGCCTGATCACCACCAGCAACGGTGAGAAGGTCGACCATCCGCGCTTCTATCGCACGGCCCAACGGAAGCTGCGGGTTGCCCAACGGCGGGTGGCACGTCGGGCAAAGGGCGGAAAGAATCGCCGTAAAGCGATTGCGATACTCCAAAGCCAGCACGAACATATCAGCAACCAGCGCAAAGACTTCCTGAACAAGCTGGCGAATGATCTCACCAACCGCTACGACCGAATCGCGCTTGAAGACCTCACCATCACGCGCATGGTGCATGGGAATCTCGCAAAGAGTATTTTGGATGCCGGATGGGGCTACCTGGTTCAACGACTCACGCACAAGGCTGAAAGTGCCGGTCGTGTGGTCGTTTTGGTAGACCCGCGCTCTACATCCAAAACCTGTAGCCAGTGTGGCCATAGCTTCGAGTCCCTTTCGCTCTCAGATCGCTGGATTGATTGCGCGTGCGGACTATCGCTCGATAGAGATCACAACGCCGCAATAAACATCCTAAACCGGGGCGGACAGCTCCGTTGGGGCATAAGCTCGCCAGTAGGCGGGTTGCCCCAAGAAGCCGCCGGGTTTTAACCCGTGCGGAGTGTCACTACAGCAACAACGATCGTACGCGCACCGGCGTCCACCTCGCGCTCTGGATGTGCGAACAGCCGCACCTTGCCAACACCAAGCGCGTGTTGTACTCCAGCATGGACCGCGCGGTGATCGAAGCGACCCTGCGCGAGCAGATCGCCGTAAATCCGGCGCTGGAGGGTATAACGCTCGATACGCTGTTTACGCGCGTCGTTCCGAAAGATTCCTCACACGGCCCACTGGTCCTCATCGAGATGCTGAGGCTGGACCAAAACGGCAACCGATCGTAACTTCAAAACGCCGTGAGGACATCGTTCTGATGTCCTCACGGCGTTTCTCACCAGCCATCTCACCGGCCTGGCACGGCCGATCCACCCAGCGTGGCCACGCGCGCCTCCTCGGTCTCCAGCAGATCCAATACCTGGCGTGCCCGCCGGCCGCGGTCGAGGTCAATGGGCGTGAAGTCAGGCCCCTGTGTGCCGTCCGCCGCGCTGCCGGCGTAGACGGTCTCCCAATTTTGAGCGTTGGCGTAAAACTCCAGCACCGCCAACATATCCTCGCCTGAATAGCGGCCGCCGAGCGCTTCCTGGATACGCCGCTTGAGCGCGGCGACCTCGGCGACGTGCGCCGGATCGCTTCCGGCCCAGGGTGTGTCAAAGGCTTCGCGGAGCAACAGCAGCAGACTGCACACCTCGGCTTCTGTGCGCTTGCGCTCCTGCCGCGCGATGTCGGCGCGCCGGGCCTCCAGCGCGGAATGCTCCTCGGCGGCGCAGCGATCGCACAGCCCCGCCTGCGACAGATCCGCGGGCTCGACGCTCGCCCGCCCGCTATTAGCCGCTGCACATGCGCAGCGCATAGCCGCTCGACGCGCGCGCAGCCATCCTGGGTCACGGTGTACGCCGCGGGACACCCCTCACTCGCCATCGGCGAGCTGCTGGAGCTGCCGGCGGGCAGGCTGAAGTCGCGCCGCAGCCTCGCTCGCGCGCGCAGCTCATCGATAATCGGCGCAATGTCTGGCGGTATTGTGGCCAGTTTGCCCTCGCCCGCGGCAAAAACGACCATAAGCAGATCCATCGGGATGGTAGATGTCACGCTGCTCTCCCTAATTCATGCATCAGCCAGCGATCCGTAAAACGCGGCCAGGTCGACCTGGTCGTCGGCCCACGCCACCTGTCCATCGCCAAGCTCGACTATACGCCACGCGCCGTCGATGCGCTCTGCGACGTCCATCGTAAAGAAGCGCGAGCGTACGGTGCGCGCGACACCGTCAAACTGAGCAACTGGCGGACCGCCATGATACACGACCTCGTTCCAGTGCGGGACGACCGCGATCGGATGGCCGTCGAGCCACCAGATCCGGTACTCCTTCGTCAGCGGTGTGCCGCTCTGGGGGTGCGTCCCGACCGAGACAAACGGCTCGAAGGCGCGGAACACCAGGCCGCCAACCAGATCTAGGCCCTGGCGGCCGCAGAAGGTCTGAATCACCTTTGCCGCCGCCTCAACATCGGCGGCGTTTGGAATGAAGCATGCCTCTCGCCACTCGTGTTTGCGCAGGGCTTACGCATTACATTTGTGCTACTCCTGCGGATTATTATGGAGGACTTTCAGGACATAGGCATCGTCCCACCCTGCACGCAATGTAGTGAGCCCATAAAACTGCCAAGTTGGTATGATAGGATCTCCGTAAGGAGGAGCTATGAAAATGCCAACCTACAGTGCAGAACAAATACTCAAGATCCTGGAGCAAGCCGACAAATGTGATCAG
>LJCR01003799.1 GCA_001399705.1 Kouleothrix aurantiaca | reverse complement strand
GACGCATACACCGCTGCGAGCAACGCGATCGCCGCCGCCCAGCGCGCCGTCGATGCGTTCCTGCACGAGAATCGCAACTACCGCAGCCGCTAGCAGCATGCAATGGAACGACTTACCACGAAGACACGAAGGCACGAAGATCGTAGATGTCGTGGTTTGTAGAACTTCATCATTTGCGCTACGCACGATGCACTATCAGCTAGGATTGTAGTGCGTCGTGCGTAAATATTTTCTCGGGTTACATATCAACTGAATATTTGTATAGACAGGCGTAGCGTGATTTTCGCCCGCTACGCCTTTGCTTTTGGCGCGAGCCGCACCCCTGTGCTACAATGCACGCCATGACCACCGATTTTGCCGCTCTGCTGCGCCGCATGCCCGGCTACGCCAACCAGATCGCCCATGTGCAGCCGCTGCCGCCGCGCGCCGCCAGCTTTGCCGCGCTGGGCCAGTGCTTCGGCCAGGGGTGCAGGCAGGGGCTGCTGTGGCG
>LJCR01003797.1 GCA_001399705.1 Kouleothrix aurantiaca | reverse complement strand
GAAGAGTTGTTCAAAATTCCCGGCACGAATAGCTGGATGATCTCGCCCTCCCAGTATGCCACCCATGTCAGCAAGCCCACGCTGGAGTTTGCTGACGGCGCGCTTGCCGCAGTGGGCGGCGGGCTGGCGCGAATGGATCATGCGCTGCTGCCTGAGCCGCGTATTGTCACAATGGTCGATGCAATGCAGGCCGATCTGGTGGCCGACCCAAAGTACGCCGCGCTGTTCCAGCGGATTGGCGCGGCGCAGGTTGAGCTTAGCACCGACGGGCAGTTTGCTGGCGAGGCCGTGCTGGGCAATTTCGTGCTCGACATTACGCGCGCCGCCGCCGGTGCGCAGATGATGGTTTCGACCGCGAGCAGCTTCCGCGAGCCAATCGCGCCCGGCACGATCACCGAAGAAGCCTACCGCGCCGCCATGCCCTACCCGAACAAGGTGCTGGTGTATACGCTCAGCGGCGCGCAGGTGCAAACCCTGCTCGACTACAGTG
>LJCR01003798.1 GCA_001399705.1 Kouleothrix aurantiaca | reverse complement strand
CTAAAGGGTTTATTGAGAATATGTTTTTCGTCTCAGCCAATCCCTGGGTGAGTTTCACCAGTTTTGATTTAAACGTGGCCAATATGGACAACTTCTTCGCCCCCGTTTTCACCATGGGCAAATATTATACGCAAGGCGACAAGGTGCTGATGCCGCTGGCGATTCAGGTTCATCATGCCGTTTGTGATGGCTTCCATGTCGGCAGAATGCTTAATGAATTACAACAGTATTGCGATGAGTGGCAGGGCGGGGCGTAATTTTTTTAAAGCAGTTATTGGTGCCCTTAAACGCCTGGTTGCTACGCCTGAATAAGTGATAATAAGCGGATGAATGGCAGAAATTCGATGATAAGCTGTCAAACATGAGAATTGGTCGACGGCCCGGGCGGCCGCAAGGGGTTCGCGTTGGCCGATTCATTAATGCAGCTGGCACGACAGGTTTCCCGACTGGAAAGCGGGCAGTGAGCGCAACGCAATTAATGTGAGTTAGC
>LJCR01003795.1 GCA_001399705.1 Kouleothrix aurantiaca | reverse complement strand
AGGAAGTGCAGCGCGGCCCGTTCAGCAGGCACACGCAGCGCAATCGAGACGCTGGCGGGCGGGTGCAGGAACAAGGCAGGGGCGCGCAGCTTCTGGCCGCGCGGGCCAGTGGCAAACGCTTGCTCGTAGGCGGTTTGCCCGCGGTAGCACGAGGCCGCGCCCTGATCGGTGCAGAACAGCGATTTGATTAGCTCGCCAGGAGCGTCGAGCTGGCCGGCCGCGAGCTGCTGGAGCAGATCGGTGCGCGGGGCGTTTTTCGCCACGCTTGCCATCTGCGAATAGACCAGGCTGGTTTCCCAGCGAATGAGCTGGTTGGTTGGCGCGGCGGCCATGGCGCGCTCGTAGGCGGCCGCCGCTTGGTCGAGATCGCCAAGCGCGAGGTAGGCTTGCCCTTCGAGGCGGAAGGCTTGCGGGTGGGTGGGACGGCGCGCGGCGGCCGAGCCGAGGTAGGCCAGCGCGGCGCGGAGCGCGCCAGCATCGCGGGCTTTTGG
>LJCR01003794.1 GCA_001399705.1 Kouleothrix aurantiaca | reverse complement strand
CTGCATGTTCTGCGCATCCAATGCGGCATCGATCCTTAGTGCGCTTTCAGCCTAGGGTGTGGGGATAGGAAATAAGGTTTGGTCTTACAATGCGGAAATTTTCCTGAATTCCACATCGCTTTCTTGACAATGAACTGATTAAAACTTCCCGCTGCCCGAAACGAAGGACGAACATTGTGTTCGTCCTTCGTCGTTTTTTGCGCGCTGCTGTGAGGAGGCGCTACGCCGGTGCCGGCAGACGAATCGCCTGCTCGATGGCGTGTGCCGCCCGAAGCACGGTCGCGTCGTCCCACGGCTTGCCGGCGAGCTGCAAGCCCAGCGGCAACCCTCCGTCGAGGCCAACCGGCACGCTGATTGCCGGCCAGCCCAGGGCGTTGAACGGCCCGGTAAACGCCGTCGAGCCGATCGAGCTGAGCGCGGGCGCGGTGCCCGGCTGCGCGGGCGTGCTGATCAGGTCAACGCGCTCGAACAGCGCATCGCACTCGCGGCGC
>LJCR01003796.1 GCA_001399705.1 Kouleothrix aurantiaca | reverse complement strand
ACGAACGACGACGTGTGCTTTGTGGGAATCGGCGCACCCTCGCTTGCGTGCAACCTCGCCCGCCTGACGCACGCGCCCGGCATCACGCTGATCTACGAATCGGGCACGATTGGAACAAAACCCGACGTCCTGCCGCTCTCAATTGGTGACCCCGAGCTGTGCGAAACCGCGCTGTGCACCGTTTCGGTGCCAGAAATGTTTGCCTCCTGGCTGCAAGGCGGGCGCATCACGGTGGGCTTCCTGGGCGGCGCGCAGCTCGATCGCTTTGCCAACATCAACTCCAGCGTGATCGGCAGCTATGCCCGCCCGAAGGTGCGCCTGCCCGGCGGCGGCGGCGCGCCCGAGATCGCCGCGCACTGCCGCCAGACCTATGTGGTGATGCCGCAGAGCCGGCGCAGCTTTGTGGAAACGGTTGATTTTGTGACCTCGTTTGGCTACGGCGCGGGCGGCGACCATCGCGAGCGGCTGGGGTTGCGCACGCGCGGCCCGAC
>LJCR01003793.1 GCA_001399705.1 Kouleothrix aurantiaca | reverse complement strand
AGGCACGGCCGTGCTGGTGATCGGGGCCGACCCCGAGGAAGAAGCGCCGCTGTATGTGCTGCGTTTGCGCGGCATTGCCGACCGTGGCGGCGACCTGACGGTGGTGAACCCCTACCCGACCAAGCTGGCGCGCTTCGCCAAGAATGCCGTGACGGTAAAGGCCGGCGCGGAGATCGCGTTTGTGCAGGCATTGCTGAGCGCCATCCTGAGCGAAGGCAGCGCGAACGAAGCCCTGGCGGCACGCCTGCGCGGCACCGACGAGCTGAAGCGCAGCGTGAGCGGCAAGCCGCTGAGCGAGCTGGCCGCCGCCGCTGGCGTGGCCGAAGACACCATTCGCGCAATTGCCGGCAGCTTTATCGCCGCCGAAAATGGCATCATCGTCTATGGTCGCGCGGCGCTGGGCGCTGGCCCGGCCTTCACGCAGGCGCTGGCGAACCTGGCGCTGGTGGGCGGCAAAGCCAGCCGCGCCAACAACGGCCTGATCGCGCTGAC
>LJCR01003789.1 GCA_001399705.1 Kouleothrix aurantiaca | reverse complement strand
GTCTAGCCTTTTACCAGGGCACGGGCGCAGGCGCGCGCGCCGCCGAGGTAATGCTGCGCCTGGGCGATGCCTACCGCGGCGTGGGCCTGACAACCGGCGGCTGGTATGTGCCGGCCTTTGCGCAAAACCCGCTGCTGCGTGGGCTGGGCGAGGCGTGGTACTGGCTGCTTGGGCTGCCATTTCGGCTGGTGGCGATTGTGCTGCGCCGCACACCGTGGGCATTGCCGCGCCCGCAGCACCTGGCTTCCTACCAGAACTGGCTGATCGCGCGGATCTACCGCACCGCGCAGGACTGGTACGAGCAGGCGCGGGCCGCCTACGCGGCGCTGGGCGACGGGCGGGGCGTGCTTGCCGCCGAGCAGCAGCAGGCCGAAATTCTGATCCTGTTCGGCTATGCCGCCGACGCGTTGGCGCGGCTCGAAGCGCCGCGCGCCCGCCCGGCCGCACAGGATATTTATCGCCGGCTGTGGCTCGAAACCGCGAGCGCAGCCG
>LJCR01003791.1 GCA_001399705.1 Kouleothrix aurantiaca | reverse complement strand
CGGCAGCATGGCGCTACCGCGGCTTTATAATGAAAATAGCATAACCTTCGCGTTACGTGCGCTTCGCCCGTGTCTCCCAGGGCAACAAAGCGTCGGAATTCTTGCTTGCCGAGGCGGGCGCCCGCATCAGCAACTGCGGGCTATACTGAAAAAACGCCCCGTGATCCTTGCAGTAGAACAGATCGCGTTCCTGCGTCAGCTTGGCACCGCACTCAGGGCAAGCCAGGTTTTCAGCTAAAAACTCGCGCTTGACCATGCTCTTTCTCCTCATTTGCAAAAAAACCCGCCTCAGTTATGAGGCAGGCTTCGGTTGCCAGCAGTGTCGGCAGGCATCGCCGGTAATCTGTGCACGGGTACTATACCATTTTTTCACGAACGTGTAAAGCTCCAAAAATATTCCACAAAATATTTCGCAGCAAAAATCTTTTCAAAAGACGGTCAAAAAGCCTCCCATGTTGCACAAGAATATAGTATAATCTGTCTCTTATACAC
>LJCR01003792.1 GCA_001399705.1 Kouleothrix aurantiaca | reverse complement strand
CGCACCGGCGACCTGCTGGCCCTCCGCATCGACGCGCTGAACCTGCGGCTCGATGCGGGCGACCCCGCCGCCCCGCAGCTTGTGATCGACGACGCCGCGCAGCCCGCCTATCTGGTGGTCCACTTTCCCCCGCAGACCATTGCCGAAGCCGCCTATTTCCGCAGTGCGCCCACGCCAGCGCCGCCGGGCGAGCCACCGGTGCGCAACCCTGGCGAACCGCCGCCGCCAACGCCCGAGCAAGCGTTTGCGCCGCCCGGCACCACCGCCGCGCGAATCGGCGGCGCGAGCCGGCTGGTGTTCCAGGTGCCGGCCGAGGTCGCCATCCCATACAATGTCGCCGGCCTGCTCGACTGGTCGCGCCTGGTGCCGGTGCTGTCGCCGCTGGTGCAGCCCGACGCCGACGATGCCGCGCCCGCAATTCGCCCGCCCGATGCGCTGGAAACCGCGATTGAGCTGCCCTACCGCCTGCTGATCGCGCCCACGCCCGACATG
>LJCR01000379.1 GCA_001399705.1 Kouleothrix aurantiaca | reverse complement strand
GCAGCGGCAGCGGCACGCGCTCACCCGACTGGGGCAGCACGATCGGGCCGGCCGGCACGGGCACGGGCTGGGCCTGCAGGGCGTCGGTGCCAATGTTGCCACGCTCGACCTGCCAGTCGCCCGGGTTGCGCGGATCGTAGGTGAGGATCGTGCGCTCGAAGGCTTGCATGCCGATCGTGCGCAGCTCGCCGTTTTTAACCACGGTGGTCTGGAATGCATCGGTCATCGGCAGGCCGATGTCGTGCAGCCAGCCGCCGGGGAATAGGTCGGTGCGCTGCATGTACGACCAGAAGTGCAGCGGAACGACATAGCCCGGCGCGGGCCGCAGGAACGCATCGTAGGGAATGAACTCACCAGCGCGCACGCCAGCCGTGCCACCCGCGAAGCCGGCAGGAGCAGCCAGCCGCCTGGATGGATCGGCGGCGGTGGCGAGCGTGCCATACGTAACGTTCGTGCCGCTGACGGCGCTGCCAGCGCCGCGGGCAATCAGCTCGTCGGTCAGCCGGCCGAACATAAAGGCCCAGCCTGGATCGGCGGTGTCGCGGCGGTGATCCTCGATCCGCCCTTTTTCGAAATACTGGGCCGCGTAGCCGCCGGCCTCGCGCAGATCGCTGATGGGGTAGCCAAGCACGCGAATGCCCTCGTGCTGGGCGTAGTAGTCGCGAAACGGCTCGGCGACCTCGGGGCCAGCCTGCGCGCTTGGCGCGGCGAGCACCAGAAGTACCAGAGCGCCGGCGGCGCCCCAGTGGATGAGGTGTCGAATATGTTTCATAGCTTTGCCCTTTGTTTGGCGCTTTTCTTGCGCCACTGCTCCAGGGCTCAGTGGTGAGCTGATCGCCACTTGCGGCCTCCTTGCTTCGAACCCGGAGGATCTGCCCAGCGGTGTCTCGCTCGGCCAGCGGGCACACTTACCCAGACTCGCGAGGCTGGGTGGCGATGTGGCCATGGAGAGCCCTTGTTGCTTCCGAGCGCAGCGCTGCGGTTGGTGTCGGTAGGGCGCCGGCAGCAACCGAAGTGGGGGATGGCGAGAAGATGAGCGAATGCAGATGCATCCTACAGGGATGTTATCACGGGCGGTGGGCGAGTGGAGAAACAAGACGGTAACGCGCGGGAAAGAACTCTTCACAGGCTGTGATACCAGGTTCGCTCGGGCACATGGAGTGTGAAATTCGGCTCTGCGCCAGCAAGAACGCAGAGCCTACAAATGTGGCGCGTGTTGCCAGGCACCATGCTGTGCCTCGCCCACATCAGGCAACTTCGGCTATGCCAAGCTGCCGCTCCAACAGCACCCTGTCCGGCTCTTTTTCCAGTTTAAACGGCAAGCCTTCGAGCAGCAGGCCGGTGGCCGATTGGGCCGTGCCCCACAGCTCGACGGAGGCCAGGTCGCTCGAATTGGAGTGCGAAAGCAGCGCGCCACCGTCGCCGCGCGTCATCACAAGCAGGTGTGTGCCATTGATATAGCGAGAAAGGGGTGTTTCGAGCGCGTAGCCATTTGCGGCCAGCAAACCTTCGACCATGGGCAGGAGCTCATGGTTGCACGTGTAGCGAATCATGTGCATCTCCTTGCATGCAGAAGCCGCCGAGTGGATTCACGGCTCTGGCATGCCTGTTGGGCAAGTATTGCGGCGAGGATCATCTACGCACTGAAAGCAGTGGCACGCTTGTGAGAATATGCTGGAGCATCGCAGAGGATCTACCCATAGCATACCAAAAGCAAGCCCGCTATGACTATCGTAGAAGTACGATATATGCGTATGATCTTGCTGCCAGTGGCAGTTTTCGCTGGCTGTGCGCTTTCCGGCCCACGCGCCTGCTTGCGCCTTACTCAATGGAAATGATGCCGCGCTTGATCGCATAGCGCACCAGCTCGGCGGTGTTCTTTAGGTCGAGCTTGTGCAGAAGATTGGTGCGGTATGTTTCGACGGTGCGCGTGCTGAGCGAAAGTTGCCTGGCGATCTCGGCGGCGGTATGGCCCTGTGCCGCGAGCTTCAGCACTGTGCGCTCGCTCTCGCTGAGCAGGTCGTAGGGATCGTCGACGCTGACGCCGATCGGCTCAACATCGCTCTGCAGATGTTCTTCGAGCGCGTGGCTCAGGTAGCGGCGGCCCAGCGCCGCCTCGCGCACTGCCTCCACCAGCTCAGCCGAGGGCGCTTCCTTGAGCACATAGCCCACCGCCCCCGCGCGCAATGCTTCGCGCACATACACTGCGTCGGCGTGCATCGAAAGCACGACGATCCGGGTGCGCGGGGCGCGCTCGCGCAGCTGGCGCATCACTTCCAGCCCGCTCATGCCCGGCATCATCAGATCGATCACGATCACGTCGGGGTGCAGCCGCGCGGCCAGATCAAGCGCTGCTGGCCCGCCCGATGCCTCGCCAACCACCGCGCAGCCGGCCTCGCGATCGAGCAGGCTGCGCAGGCCGTGCCGCAGCACGGCGTGGTCGTCGACGAGCACTATCGAAATGCTGTTCATACACGCACCCTTGATCGAGCGGGCGGCGCAGCGCGCTACACGGTCTTCGCCCGCTCGATCGGGAGTGTCACGCGAATGCGCGTGCCTTCGCCCGGCGTTGAATCGAGCGCGAACTGGCCCCCCAGCAGCTCGGCGCGCTCGCGCATGCTTGCCAGCCCAACCGAGCGGCCCAGCCGGGAAGCGGCCGCCTGATCGAAGCCGGCGCCCTGGTCTTCGATCGCAATTTTCAGCTGGCCGGCGCTCATCCATACCTGCACCGTGGCCGATGCCGTCTGCGCATGGCGCGCAACGTTTGTCAGCCCTTCCTGAACGATGCGGTAGGCGGCGATCGCAATATGCGGCGGCAGATCGGCATTCAGCTCGCTATACTTGAAATCGACAGCCACCTTTGCCTGCTGCATATAGCGCTCGATATGCCAGCGCAGCGCGGGCAGCAGCCCAAGCTCTTCGATCATGGGCGGGCGCAGGTTGAGCGAAAGCTGGCGCACCTGGGTGATCAGCGCGGCAATGCCCTGCTGCGCCTGGCGCACCTGGGCGTGCAGATCTGCGCCTTCCGTATGCGCGCCAAGTTCAAGCCCGATGCTCAGCGCAGTCAGCTGCTGGCCGATTTCGTCGTGCAGCTCGTAGGCCAGGATGCGGCGCTCGTCTTCCTGCGCGCTCACCAGGCGCGCCGATAGTGCCTGTAGCCGCTGGCGGCTTTCGCGCAGGGCTTCTTCGGCGCGTTTGCGCTCGGTGATATCGTAAAAAATCGAAAGCATACATGGTTCGCCCTGCAGCTCGATCAATTCAAGCGAGAATATCCCCGATCGCAGCTCGCCCGATTTTGTGCGCACAGTTGCTTCGTAATCGTGGACGAACCCTTCGCGCCGCAGCCGTTCGGCAAGCGCCTGGCGCTCGGATGGGTGGTTGAAGAGGTGCAGCACCGGCCCTTTCCTGCCGAGCAGCTCGTCGCGCGCGTGGCCCATAGTGCGCTCGTAGCTTGTGTTGATATCGATGACCTGGCCGTCGCCAAGGCGATTGATGATCATCGCCGCGGGGTTGGCGTGGAACGCTTTGGCGAAGTGCTCTTCGCTCAGGCGTCGCGCCTGCTCAGCTTCGACACGCTCGGTTACATCGCGATAGTTGATGATCACCGCGCGCACCGCCGGGTTGTCGAACTGGTTGGTGAGGCTGCGCTCGATCCAGCGCCAGCGCCCATCTTTGTGCCGCACGCGCACGTTGATCTGCCCAGTGGCGCCGGGGGTGCTGTAGATGAAATCGCGAAACTTTTGCAGCGCAGGGAAATCATCGGGATGGGTCGTTCGTTCCGGCGGCATCTCCATAAATTCATCGGCGCTATAGCCAAGAATCGGCACTATGGTTGGGCTGATATACAGTGGCCGGCGGTCGGCACCCATCAGCACTACGCCTTCTGCGCTGTTCTCGATGATCGCCTGAAAGCGTGCTTCGCTGGCGAGCAGCTGGGCGGCCGCCGCCTGCCGCGCGCTGATGTCGCGCAGGATGGCGGTAAACAGCAGCTCACTATTCACAAAAAAGCGCGAGATCGATGCTTCGATCGGGAACTCGCTGCCATCGGCGCGGCGCGCGCTCAGCGGGCGAAAGT
>LJCR01003790.1 GCA_001399705.1 Kouleothrix aurantiaca | reverse complement strand
ATCTTGCTCGACGCGAAGCGGCGTCCGCTGCAAGCGCGTGTTGGGCCACGTTATTAACAAGATTAGTTACCTCTCGTGGCAAGTTCAGCTTCTAAGCGTCGAATAGTTTCATCCAAGCTAGCAACGACTTCGGCTGAAGCCGACGTTCTGGTTTGAATCGCTTTTTGCGCATAGTGTCCCGATAAATTGTGACTAATCAAAAACCAATCAAACGCCTCTTTTGCCGTTTGAATTTCTGCATCACTTATCTGTAAGTCTGCGATCTCTTTCGGATGCATTAGGCGATTGCGCACCTTTACTGCTTCACGAAGATTATGACCTCCCTGCCCAGAAAGATCAAGAGTAAAAGAAGAGCCTATACTTTTAGCAAATGTTTTGAAGGTAAATTTGATATTATTCAAAAATGTGGGATAAAGCGGTTTATAGACTATGTCGCCTTTATCGTTTACTTCGAGTTTCGTGCCTTCTAGTACAACTAGCTCATGAGAGGAT
>LJCR01003788.1 GCA_001399705.1 Kouleothrix aurantiaca | reverse complement strand
GTTCCTTCATCCGTCACGGCGCCGGTGCAAAGGTGTGTGCAAAACGTTCGGCAGGGTGATCCTACGCGCTCATGCGCGCGATTGTCAATCGCAAATCACGATATTTTGCCAAAAACCGGGGTGCATGTAATGGTTTTGTAACGATCGCGCGGGGGTGTGGCGGTGTTGCGCCAAACCTGCGCGGGCCTATAATAGAGCCGCAGGAGGGTTTGGGGTTTTGGGATTGGGCAACAGCCCGCCAACCTGCAACCCGCAGGCGATGCGATGCGCCCCGCCTGCAAACCTGCGATACGCCCCACCTGCAAAACATGAAACTGGCGTATCGCATACGCCCAAGCTGAGGGCAAGGAACAATGCAAACACCACAGCCCAACAAAAGCAATGGCCGCGCGGCCACGCCGTTTTTCGAGCAGCGCGGCGCGGTTGGCGTGCTGATGCTGCATGGCTATAGCGGCACGCCCGCTGAGCTGCGGCCAGCTCCTGCGCCATGGGC
>LJCR01003785.1 GCA_001399705.1 Kouleothrix aurantiaca | reverse complement strand
ATGTACTGGATGCGGAAGCGCCGCTGGCCCTGGGCAATAATGTAGTAGCGTCCGTCGTCGAGGCGCGTGCTTTCGCCGATGCTGATCTGGGCGCTGGTGCCGACCGGGTGCGGAACGGTGGTGCCGCCAAGCTGGCGGCGCAGGCGATCGAGCTCGGGGTCGCCGCCGCCCGCCGCCTCGACCTGCTGGCGAAACCACGGGTCGTCGGGGTTGACCTCGCTGCCCGAGCGGATGAGCACGACGCCAAACGGGCTGCGCTGCTCGATGCAGCGGCCAACCATAAGGCGGTAGCGTTCTTCAAAAATATGAAGCTGGATCGGCGCGCCGGGGAACGGCACGGTGTTCAGCGGGAAAATAGGCAACTTTAGTGTCATACATTTCCGGGCGGCAGCGCTGTGCCAAGGCAAGCGCCGCAATTATTCGGCTGGCGTAGTGCAGCCCCACACGGTGGCGGTGTATGGCCCAAGGTGCAGATCAACCGCTACCTCAACCT
>LJCR01003786.1 GCA_001399705.1 Kouleothrix aurantiaca | reverse complement strand
GCGCGGGGGCGGCGCGCACCGGCGAGGTGAAGCGCACGCGCAGCTCATTCGCGCCGGTTCGCAGCGCGCCGGCCACGTCGAAGCGGTATTGGCGGAACATATTTTCGGCGCGGCCAATCGGCTGCTCGTTCAGCCACAGCTCGGCCAGCGTGTCGAGGCCATCGCACATCAGAAACATCTGCGGCGCGGCAAGCAGGGCCGCGTCGAGCGTGAAGCTGTGGCGGTACTCCCAATCCTGCTCGGCGACCCTCTGCACGCGCTTTTCCTCGTCGCCCACAAACGGGTCGCCAATGCGGCCAAGCGCGATCAAGTCGGTATGCACGCCGCCCGGCACCGTAGCCGGGAGCCATTCGCCGTCGCCGGCCTGCCGAAACTGCCACGCGCCATTGAGTGATTGCTGGTTCATTTGTACTCTTTCTTTGCGGGGCGCTTCGCCCCCGTGCCCCATGCGCATCAAGTAAAAAGTTAAGGAAGCTCTGTGGCATCATGGTGC
>LJCR01003783.1 GCA_001399705.1 Kouleothrix aurantiaca | reverse complement strand
CCTACGAGCAGGTGCGCGAGCATGTGCTCACGCCCTACCGGGCACTGCTGATGCTTGAGCGCATGCTGGCGGCGCACGCCGCTGGCGACCTGGATGAGTGCGGGCGGCGGCGCGGTGTGCTGCGCGGCCTGATGCGTATTCTAGAGGGATAATTAATGAATACCTACGAACCACCTATTTTCGAGCTTTCCGCGCCGGGCAAACACGGCGCAAACCTGCCGGCGCTCGACGTGCCCGCCGCCGAGCTGCCCGCCAGCCTGCTGCGCGGCGACTACCTGGCGGCCATGCCCGAGCTGAGCGAAACCGAGGTCATGCGCCATTTCACGCGCATTTCGCAGCGCAACTACTGCATCGACACCGGCATGTACCCGCTCGGCTCGTGCACCATGAAGTACAACCCCAAAATCCACGAAGAAGTCGCCCGCCTGTCCGGCTTTGCCGGCGCGCACCCGCTCCAGGGCGACGCGCTCTCGCAGGGCGCGCTGCGCCTGAT
>LJCR01003787.1 GCA_001399705.1 Kouleothrix aurantiaca | reverse complement strand
GCAGTGGGCGATGGGTTTTCACGCGCTGTATGGGCACGCGGGCGGCTCGCCGCAGGGCCTGGAGCTGGTGGAAAGCACTAATGAGCTCATCAATCTCGACGCGCTGCACAAAGGTGCCGGCAAATATTACGCCCGCGCCGCCGACCGCGACGCGCCGCACAATCTGTACACCAGCAGCCAGCAGCTTGCCCGCGCCGCCGCCGATTTCTCCGTGGCCGAGTTCGTTGACCCGACGATTGGCTTTCTGTTCAAAACCGACGCCGCCGAAAACCTGCGCCCGCAGCAGCAAGCGCTCAACTACTATTTCATCTACAAGGAAGACGACGCCGGCTGGATCTATGACCGCACAACGAATGGCTACCTGCGTTTGCGGCGTGGCAAAGCCGCCCGCGATGCCGAAAGTGGCAAGCAGTTGTGGACGAAAAATGTCGTGGTGATGGAAGTGACTGAGCAGCGCATTGCCGACGATCCCAAGGGGCGGATCGAGCAGGCC
>LJCR01003784.1 GCA_001399705.1 Kouleothrix aurantiaca | reverse complement strand
TTTGTCTCAGAGTCATTATTTCCCCTGTAGTACTTTTCAAGAATAGCTCCACCAATTTATCATATATTTCTTTTGCTAGAAGAGAGAAAGAAGGAAACCATTTCATTACCTCTTTCTCCGCACCCGACATAGATGAAGAGGGAGAAGGAAAGGGAGCATCTGCCCCTCACAAGCACTGTAATCTCACTCTAAAATTATTAGCAAACTGTGCTCCATAATTTTGACTTAGCTCAAGTGCTACCGCTTTGTGTGTGTTATCCAACTGACCCCAAACCTTCCTTTCATACTTTTCTTGTTGAGGAATCAATGACCGTGATCTAATCTCTAATCAACGGCTAGGATTAGAAAATACTTGATCCATGTCACTTAGAACATTTTCACCCACATGTTTAAATTAATTCCCTTTAATTATTTTATTTCCCTAAGTTAGACTTAGTGTCTCCATTAAAATAATTAATTTATTGAATAACTTTCAAACCGGGTGGAATTTCTC
>LJCR01003782.1 GCA_001399705.1 Kouleothrix aurantiaca | reverse complement strand
GACCGCAACAACTACCACGGCTTCTGGCCGCTGCTCTACCAGGTGGCAACCGCCGGCCTGGAAGCCGAGGCGATTGCCTACCCGGCGCGCGCGATTTTGCGCAAATACGCCAACACCCACTTCCGCATGGCCGAGGTCACCGGCGTGGATTTCGTCGGCAGGCAGGTGTTCACCACCGCGCAGCCCGAGCCCTACGACTACCTGATCCTCGCGGCGGGCAGCGCCAACAACTACTTCGGCAACAACGCGCTGGCCGAAACAACTTACGGCATGAAGGACATCGACGAGGCCGAGCGGCTGCGCAACCACGTCCTGTTCGCGTTTGAGCGCGCCGTCACCGAGCCCGACCCGGCCAGGCGCGCGGCGCTGCTGACCTTTGTGGTGGTTGGCGGCGGCCCCACGGGCGTGGAGCTGGCGGGCGCGTTTGCCGAGCTGATCCGCCACGTGCTGCGCAAAGACTACCCCATGCTCGATGTCTCGCAGGCGCGCGTGGT
>LJCR01003781.1 GCA_001399705.1 Kouleothrix aurantiaca | reverse complement strand
CACTATCAGCAACAACACAGCGGGCACCGACGGTGGCGGCATCTATGCGGGCGGCAATATTACGATCGACAACACTGGCGGCCCGAGCGTGATTAGCAGCAACAGCGCCGGGCGCACCGGCGGCGGCAGCTGGCTCAACCACTCCAACCGTACCAGCACAATCACCAGGGCGACGATTGCCGGCAACAGCGCGGGCGACGCTGGCGGCGCCATCCGGCTCGATAGCGCGACGCCTGCTAATGCCTTGAACCTCAGCTTCTCGCGCATCGTCAACAACACGGCGGCCAGCGGCAAGGCCAGCGCGCTGTCGGTCTATAACGGCGTTGCCACCGCCACCAGCAACTGGTGGGGCTGCAGCACCGGCCCCAGCGCCGCGCCCTGCGACACCGCCAAGCTCGACCCGGCAGCGGGGAGCGCAAGCCCGCTGGGCACCGGCACGCTCCACTTCACGCCGTGGCTGCGCGTCGCCACCACTGCCGCCGCTGCGCCGCTGG
>LJCR01003776.1 GCA_001399705.1 Kouleothrix aurantiaca | reverse complement strand
TTCCACAAGCGGCCATCGCGCCCGCCCCGGCGCGGCACGTGCAGCAGCGCGGCATGCAGCACCTCGTGCACCAGCACGGCATCCTGCTCGGCGGTCGTGAGCGTGTCGAAGAACTGCGGGTTGATAAAGATCGTGCGCCCGTCGGTGGCGGCGGTCGGGATCTCGCGGCTCACCTCGAAGCGCGCATACATCGCCAGCGCGGTGAAGAAGGCGCTGCGGGCGTGCAGGCGCAGCAGCCAGGAGCTAACCATTCGCGCAGTGCCGGGATCGAGTTCCATTCGTGCTCCAATGAGTGGTGAAGGAGTTTTGAGTGTTGAATGTTGAGTTTTTCAATAACCTGCAACGTTCAAACCTGCAAACATGCAACTTTGCCTAGCGAAAAAACGCCAGCTCGCTCGCGGGTGCGGGCGTGTCGAACAGGTCCTTCTGCGCGACAATCCACTCGCTCAGCGCGGCGTCGGCGGCGATTAGGCGCTTGAGCTGGCGCATCTGGCC
>LJCR01000377.1 GCA_001399705.1 Kouleothrix aurantiaca | reverse complement strand
ATCCTTCTTAGTGCGTGGCGGGCCAGGGTTCCACATTCATTATTCACCTGCCCGCCACGCACTAAGAAGGATACAATGAACCACACGAACGATCATCGCAAACCGATCGTCATTTTGCTGGCCGACGACGACGAAGACGACCGCATCCTCACGCGCGACGCGTTTGCCGAAAGCTACGTGGCCAACGAGCTGCGCTGCGTTGCGGATGGCGAGGAGCTGATGGAATATTTGCAGCACCGCGGCGCATACGCCGACCCGGGCAGCGCACCGCGCCCCGGCTTGATCCTGCTCGACCTGAACATGCCGCGCCTGGATGGCCGCGAAGCGATTCAGCAGATCCGCAACGACCCGGATCTGCGCCGCATTCCGATCGTCGTACTGACCACCTCGAAAGCCGAGCGCGACATCGTGCTGACCTACGACCTGGGCGTCAACTCATTTATTATCAAACCGGTGACATTTAGCGGCTTTGTCGACGTTGTGCAAGCGCTCGGGCGCTACTGGTTCGAGATCGTCGAGCTACCTGACGATGTAAAGGATACCTAATGGATACTTCATCCTTACACATCCTGCTCGTCGAGGACGACGAAGACGATTACTGGCTCACCAACCGCATGCTGAAAGAAAACGGCGTGCAGGTACAGCTCGATTGGGCTTCAACCTACGAGCAGGCCCTCGACAGCGTTGGGCGCCAGCAGCACGATGTCTACCTGATCGATCCGCGCCTGGATCAGCACACCGGGCTCGATGTCGTGCGCGCGGTGGTGCAGCAAGGCTACACCGCCGCGCTGATCGTTCTTACCTGCATCAGCGATCAAGACACCGACCGCGAGGCCATGCGTGCCGGCGCAGCCGACTACCTCGTCAAAAGCCAGATCAGCGCCGAAACGCTCGAGCGCTCGATCCGCTACGCACTGGCCAAAGCGCACATGCTGGCAACACTGCACCAGAATACCACGCGCTACCGGATGATGACAGACGTAGCGCCCGAAGCGATTATCAGCACCAACGGCAGTGGCACGATCATTTTTGCGAATCGTGCCGCCGAGCATATTTTCGGCTACTCGCTCGCCCAACTTCAAGGCATGCAGCTGGCCGTCCTGCTGCCGAATGCCACGCTCCAGGCAATTGTCCCACCGCATACGAGCGAAGAAATACGGATCGTGCCGCAAACGATCGAGCTGAGCGGAGCGCATCAGGATGGCAGCAGCATCGCGCTCGAAATGACGCTGGGCATTGCGCTCGAACACGGCCAGTATACCCAGACGATGATCTTCCGCGATGTTACCAACCGCAAGCGGCTTGGAATGCAGATCGCGCATGTGCAGGAAATGGCGGCGCTTGGCGAGCTCGCCAGCAGCATCGTTCACGACTTCAGCAACCTGCTGACGGCGATCAAGGGGTACAGCGAATTCCTGCTCGACGATTTTGAGCAGAGCGATCCACGGCGGAGCAGCGCCGAAGAAATACTGCATGTCGCCGAGCGCGGCACCCGGCTGACACAGCAGCTGCTGACGTTTAGCCGCACGCAAACAGTCGAAGCGATAGATCTGGAGCTAAATGCGCTTGTTCTTGGCCTGCGGCCCCTGATCCAGCAGCTGGCTGGCAGCGGCATCGAGCTGGCGGTGCAGCCAGCCGAGGCGCCGCTGTGCATCCGCGCCGAGCTGTCGCAGATCGAACAGGTGATTCTCAACCTGGTCGTGAATGCCCACGACGCCATGCCCCACGGCGGCACGCTCACCATACGCACCGCGCTGATCGAGCCAGCGAGCGGGCTGATACCGGGAGCGTTGCCTGATCGGGGCAGCTATGCCATGCTCGAAGTGAGCGACACCGGCATTGGTATAGATGCCGCAACACAAAAGCGCATATTCGAGCTGTTTTTTTCCACCAAAGCGCCCGGCAAAGGCACGGGCATTGGGCTTACAGCCTCGCACCGGATCATTCAGCACTATGGCGGCGCGATCTCCGTCGCCAGCGAACCGGGGCAGGGCGCTCGCTTTCGGGTATTCCTGCCATGCGCAGACACGGCTGTTTCTGCCCCACGAGGGCTGGCGCCAGCAACCGAACATTCGCCAGCGGTTGACGTATCCGTGGCGCCCGATGCCCACATCGTTACGACTCATAGCACTACGTCGCTATCGATGGAGAATCTGAACAATGGAACACAATCAGGTCACTCGCGTCTTGTGGGTTGAGGACGATGCGGATGATTATGTGCTCATGCAATCGGCCCTGAACAGCATTCCACACGCATCATACGAGTTTATGTGGGTTTCAACATACCGCGATGCACTAGCGAAGCTGGAGCAGCAAGCCTATGACGTGTGCCTGCTCGACAATCATCTCGGCGCGGATCAAGGGATCGATCTGATCCGCGAAGCAGCGGCGCACGGCTGGGAAACACCTTTTATTGTGCTCACCGGGCAGGGCACCTACGAACTCGATCTCGCCGCAATGGAGGGCGGGGCCGTCGATTTCCTCGACAAAAGCCGGATCAGCGGCGCGGCGCTGGATCGCGCGATCCGCTATGCGGTCGAGCGGCACAAGCTGCAAATTGCATTGCTCGATCTGTCGCTGCGCGACGAGCTGACCCATTTGTACAACCGGCGCGGCTTCATGACGCTGGCCGAACAGCACTTGCGCCTGGCGCGGCGCCAGGGGTACACCGCACTGGTGATGTTTGCCGACCTGGATCGGCTGAAATGGATCAACGACGTGTATGGCCACGCGGCCGGCTCGCAGGCGATCATCAACGCGGCAAATATTCTGCGCACGACGTTTCGCTCCGCCGATATTCTTGCGCGTTTCGGCGGCGACGAATTCGTCGTGCTGGTAATCGACAGCAATATGTCGCATGTCGAAGCCATTAATACGCGCCTGGCCGAGAGCCTTGCCCAGTTTAATATGCACCCGTCCTACAGCTTCGATCTGTCGATGAGCTTCGGCTACGCGCTGTTTGATCCAATCAGCGATGAACGCCTTGAGCAGGCTGTGCACGCGGCCGATCACGCAATGTACGAGCACAAGCGCGCGAAAAAGGTTATGCGCACGATCTGAGCGGGCATGCCACAAAACGAAATCGGCGGGCCGAGCGCATCCCCGTGCTTTGTTTTCTGCACCGCACCAGGCTGATGCACTATCATTGACGCATCCCGAGTGTGCCCAGCCGCCGCTTCGCGCGCTCAGGGCTTCGATACACGGCCAGCGCCGCCGACCTTGCACCATTCCTACCTGCTGCACTGGCAAATTTGCCCAAATTTCGTTTTTCTGCTACCATAGGCGAGCCCTGACCGCAAGACGAGCACGCTGTTGTGTCCGCCTGGCTGCCGACCCGCGTGCCCGCCCGGCGGGATTTTTTGTGCCCATTGGGATACGTCCTCGATCGTTTGTTTCAGATTTTGGTGAAGATACATGAATGATCAAGATATTGTGATCGTAAGCGCTGCGCGCACGCCGATTGGCAAGTTCCAGGGTGCCTATGCCGGCACCAGCGCTACAGCCCTGGGCGGCGCGGCCGTGCACGCGGCTGTGGCGCGCGCCGGCATCGACCCGGCGCTGATCGACGAGTGCATTCTGGGCAATGTTGTGGGCGCGGGGCTGGGCCAGGCGCCCGCCCGCCAAGCGGCGATCGCCGGCGGCCTGCCCGCCAGCGTTGGCGCGCTGACGATCAACAAAGTGTGCGGCAGCGGCCTGAAGGCCGTGATGCTGGCCGGCGCGCTCATCCGCAGCGGCGAGGCCCGCGCGATTGTGGCCGGCGGCATGGAAAACATGACGCGCGCGCCCTACCTGCTGCCCCAGGCCCGCGCCGGCTACCGCCTCGGCAATGGTGAGCTGGTCGATGCAGTCGTGAATGACGGCCTGTGGTGCGCGTTCGAGCACCATCACATGGGCCAGTCGGCCGAGTGGATTGCGCGCACCTTCGACGTGAGCCGCGCCGCGCAGGATGCCTTTGCCGCCGAGTCGCACGCCCGCGCGATTGCCGCGCAGGATGCTGGCGTCTTCGCCGACGAGATCGCGCCGGTGGAGGTTGCGGCCGGGCGCGGCAAAACCACTACGGTCAGCGCCGACGAGCCGCCGCGCCGCGATACC
>LJCR01003780.1 GCA_001399705.1 Kouleothrix aurantiaca | reverse complement strand
GCTTTCTTCCCAGTTCGACGACGCGTCCGAACCAATCTCGCGATCAGTGCCGGCAGCGGTATTCATCGGGGAGTTGAACTGGCCGCTGGTCGCGCCAGTGGATGCACCCCAGCCCGACGAAACGTCGGTGCCGTCAGCACGATTCACCGGCGTCGTGGTGTAATCACCCTCTTCCGTGGCCTTCTCACCAGCGGTATCGCCAGCCGCGCCAACCACAGCGCCAGTCACGGCGCCAGCCGCGCCACCAATGACGGTGCCAACCGGGCCGGCAACCGAACCCATCGCCGCGCCCGTGGCTGCGCCAGCAACTGCGCCGCCGGTCGTGCCGACTTTGCTGCTGCGCTCCCAGGCGTTGTCGCCTTCGGCGGCGGGGTCAAAGCCGTTCCAGCCCTCGCCACGCCAGTCGCCGCTGCGGCGCTCGACATCAACCGCGCCAGCGCTGTTCATGATATCGTACGCGCGCTGGGCAACTTCGTCCGAAGCCTGCACCATCAC
>LJCR01003779.1 GCA_001399705.1 Kouleothrix aurantiaca | reverse complement strand
CGCCCATCAGCGGGATGAGCGTGCTGCCGGCAGTATGCCCCTCGGCGAACTCGCCCGGCTCGCGCACATCGAGAATAAACAGCTTCTCGCCAGCCGCCTGCCGCTGGGTCACTTCTTCAGGCGTGATTGTCGTTGTATCGTTTGCGCGCTTGAAAAAACCAAACACAGGAAATCCTCCTTTAGCAATTTCGTGAGTCGAATGTGTGGATCAATGGCCAGCCCGGCTCTCATCCGCGCTAGCCCACCAGCGCCGGCTCGGCGGCAGCCGCCTGCCAGCCATCGTAGCCATCGCGCATTTCCATTATGTCGCCCCAGCCATGCGCCTGCAAAATGCTGGCGGCAATCGGCGAACGGCTGCCGCCCTGGCAGTACACCAGCGTGCTGGCGCGGCGCGGCAGCTCGGCCAGGCGCTGCGGCAGCCGGCCCAGCGGGATGTGGATGCTGCCCGGCAGGTGGCCAGCCGCATACTCGGCGGCGGTGCGCACATCCAGCAGC
>LJCR01003777.1 GCA_001399705.1 Kouleothrix aurantiaca | reverse complement strand
ATCATGCATGGTTTGGCTCCTCTTTGCATTCGTTCGCCACTTTCCAGTATAGCCCCCACTGCAGCCGGCACGGTGAACGCGCCTTCACACCAGGTTGTGAAAGCACAATCGAGCGCTGTGCTATACTAGCGGGGAAATCCCCGCACGGAATTACGCCTGAAAAGGAGGAAATATGCCAGGGCAGCGCACCACAGGGAAAGTTGGGCTGGTTGGAACGGGCATGGTCGGCGCATCATTTGCCTACGCGCTGATGCAGCGCGGGCTGGCGAACGAGCTTGTGCTGGTCGATCTCGACATGGCGCGCGCCGAGGGCGAGGCGATGGATCTGAACCACGGCCTGCCATTTGTGCGGCCAATGCGCATGTACGCCGGCACCTACGAGCGGCTCGAAGGCGCCGAGGTCGTGGTGATCACGGCCGGCGCAAACCAGCGCCCCGGCGAAACACGGCTGGATCTGCTGCAGCGCAACGCTTCCGTGTTTCGCGATATTGTGCC
>LJCR01003778.1 GCA_001399705.1 Kouleothrix aurantiaca | reverse complement strand
GGCTGTAAAGTGGGTCGTTCGGCCCACCAAACGGCACGTTGATATAGTCGGGCTCGGCAAACAGCACGTCGGGGCTGGCGCTGAGGCGGGCGGCAATCGCGCGCGCCTGTGCGTCGGGCACGGTTTCTGGCAGGCGCAGCACATGCGCATCGCCCGACATGGCGCGGGCATAGCTGAGCTGGACGCCGGCGCGGGCACTGAGCGCGCCGAGCTGGGCCGGGCGCTGCATGCTGTCGCGGGTGGCGCGGTCGGCGCTGGGGCGCAGGGCAATGATGATCTGGTTGGATTGACCGGGCGCGGGCGGGCTTGCTGCCGGGCGGGCAGCCGCTGGCGCGATGCTTAGCAGGGAGGCGAGCGCGAATGCAAACACGACAATCGCAAGACGTGGGCGAGGCATGGGCAATTCTCCTTGGCGGTGCTTCGATGGCCGCAGGCATTGTGTAGCGCTACGGCGATACTGATTCAACGTTTGCCGAGGTGTGCTTTTACAAAGGT
>LJCR01003773.1 GCA_001399705.1 Kouleothrix aurantiaca | reverse complement strand
GCTTGATCTTGTCGCGGTCGATATAGGCGGGCGGGATCTGATCGGGGATGTCGATCACCATGCGGTGGCGCGTTGAAAGGTGGTGGCTGAGCTGGGCGGTCATCTCGTTGATGAGCTGGCGCACCGAGACGACCCACTGGTTCAGCTTGACGGTGCCGGCCTCCAGCCGCGAGATGCCAAGCATATCTTCCACCATCTGCGAAAGATGGTTGGCTTCGTTGTACACCGTTTTGACGAACTCGCGCTGCTCGGCGGGGGCGAACTCGCGCGCCAGCAGCAGCTCGGTGTAGCCGAGGATGGACGTGAGCGGCGTGCGCAGTTCGTGCGAAACCACCGAGATAAACTCGCTTTTCAGGCGGTCCGACTCGCGCTCGCGCGTGACATCGCTGACCAGCCAGAGCCGGCCCGTGAGCTGGCCCATGCTGTCGCGCGTGGGCACCGAAAGCACATCCAGCTCCTGGTGCGGGTCGCGCAGGCGCAGCGTAATGGTTTGCAC
>LJCR01003774.1 GCA_001399705.1 Kouleothrix aurantiaca | reverse complement strand
GGATGATGGAGAGGAATTTGGCGACTGGGCGCTGCGAACGCTGGTGGCATAGGCCCACTCACGCCCAAACGAACGCGCCCGCCGAGCCACCGCTCGGCGGGCGCGTTTGTGTGCCTATGAGTCTTTCGCCGCCGCTGGCGGGGCCTCGCCAAGCAACCACTCCAGCGCCAGCATGTAGCCGCGCCAGCCCAGCCCGGCGATCTGCCCGGTCGCAACCGGCGCCACCACCGACGTGTGCCGAAACGCCTCGCGCTTGTACACATTCGACAGGTGTACCTCGATGATCGGCGCGGACAAGCTGGCGAGCGCATCGCGCAGCGCGAGGCCGTAGTGCGTCAGCGCGCCCGGGTTGATAATGATCCCGTCGGCGTCCCAGCCCTCCGCCTGCAAGAAATCAATCAGCGTGCCCTCGTGGTTCGATTGCAGGGCCAGCAGCGTTGCGCCCGCCGCCGCCGCGCGCTCCTGCACCGCCGCGTCGATCTGCGGCAGCGTGGTG
>LJCR01003772.1 GCA_001399705.1 Kouleothrix aurantiaca | reverse complement strand
AAGTTGCGGAAGCCGGGCCAGGGTACACCCAGCACGCGCGTATCGAGGAAATCAAACGCCACCAGGCTCACAAAAGCCTGGCCGTCGCGCGTGTCCAGCGTGAGGCCGGGGGCAAGGCGATGTTCGAGCAGCTCAGGCGGCACGGCGTAGGTCAGCAGAAACAGGTTCGACCAGCGCGCTGAGAGAAAAGGCAGGGGCATGGATATTCTTTCACGCTGATGGCTCGCGCAGGCGTGTGCGTGAGCCGCTGCCGGATATCTGCGTTCTATTATAGTGCAGCTCCGGCCGTGCGCAAAAGAATCGAGTGCACAGAGGCCACGGAGTTTTGTCTTCGCCTCGGTGCTCTCTGTGCGCTCGGCGGCTCATTGCTCGCCACGAAGGTTAGACTAGGGCGCGCCGCCCCAGCGATACACCACCTGCGGCGGGCGGTTGGCCTGCGCAACGCGCAGATCGGTGGGCTGCCAGGCCGCACCCGGGTCGCGCCGCAGTGCCTGGT
>LJCR01003775.1 GCA_001399705.1 Kouleothrix aurantiaca | reverse complement strand
CTCCTGCACCTCGCCGTCGGGCGGCGCGTGCGCCTGCGCCTGGCCCCGGCCGGCGGCGAGCCATACGAGCTGGCGCTGCGCCCGGTCACCTCAGGCGCCTACGATCAGCTGCGCTACCGTGGCTGGGTGCACGCCAACAAAGCCTATGTCAGCAAAGTCAGCAATGGCCGGCTGGGCTATGTGCACATCCGGCGCATGGATTACGACTCCTACCAGCAGTTCCTGGCCGACCTCGACAGCGAGAACCACAGCAAAGCCGGCGTGATTGTCGATCTGCGCTTCAACCCGGGCGGCTTCATCTCAACCTTTATTCTCGACGTGCTGGCGCGCCGCAGTGTGCTGCTGAAAACCTTCCGCAACCGCCGCCCGATCGACGCGGGCTACGCCAGCGGCAACCGCCTGCTGAACAAACCAACCATCCTGGTGATCAACGAGAACTCGTACTCTAACGCCGAGATCATGGCCGAAAGCTACCGGCGGCTGGGCCTGGGGAAGG
>LJCR01003770.1 GCA_001399705.1 Kouleothrix aurantiaca | reverse complement strand
CGTCAACATTTCGGTCGATGATTGTCATAATGTTTAATCAGTTTTCGGGCTTAGTGGGTTCTTGGTTCTGGCAGGTCTCCCACCATACCCCATTCCCGAACTCCCATCCCCCACGCATCGCGCCCTAGTGCCCCGCGTCTGGCGTGCCGCGCCCGATTGCCGTGCCGCCGCCGCCGCCGAGGATGTCGTCGCTGTGGTGGGGCGTGCTGGCCTTGGCGTAGTCGTCCTGCAAATCTTGCAGCAGCGAGTCGCGCTGGTCGTACAGGCGCTTCAGCGGGCGCGCGCCCACCGTTTCCAGCGCATAGGCGGTGAGAATTGGCATCACAATCGTGCTGTCGGCGTAGCACACGATCGTGTCGGGCAGCTGGTCGGGGTCGACTTTGCCCCAGGTCATGGCCTCGCTGGGCGTTGCGCCGCTCAGGCCGCCCGTGTCGGGGCGCGCGTCGGTGAACTGGATGAAGTAGTCGTGCCCCTTTTCCGAGATGCCCATGATTTCC
>LJCR01003771.1 GCA_001399705.1 Kouleothrix aurantiaca | reverse complement strand
TATATTACTAGTATAGTCCCTTATTGTTGTTAGTGTAACCCCCTTATTGTTATTATTGTACCCTTGTAACCCCCATTTTGTTATTATTGTGCCCTTAAATTATTATTGTTAGGCCCACTAGGATTACATTATGGCCCCATGAACTCCTATATATAGAAAGGAGGTTTTGTAAATTGTATCATCCAAGAATTGTGCATTTATGTAATGTATTGGAGGTTGCCCCCTCGAAGTGGCTTATTTCTAAGGCATTGATATCTATTTTCTTCTATTTTTGAAGCTGGTTACATGACATTCAGGTTCCAATATGATTTTTCCTTCCTCATCAAGTTTTGGCAATACTTTTTTAACCGGAATATTTTCACCTATAACCTTCTTTAAGCATGAAACATGGAAAACTGGATGTACTCGCGAAGAAGCAGGAAGCTCCAATTTGTATGCCATAGTACCAATCTTTTGCAACACCTTGTAAGGACCATAGTACTTTGGTGATAATTTAT
>LJCR01000378.1 GCA_001399705.1 Kouleothrix aurantiaca | reverse complement strand
TCGCGAGACCTTGGGCAAAACGCTTGCTTGGGCCATCGAACAATCGCACCAAGGCATGACTCTGTCCGATATCAAGCTCCGTTTGGCTTTACCCTGAGCTTTCGCCTATTTCTGCAAAACCTCAGTAGTAATCAATATAAGCAGTAAAAGAACTTAGTTCTCCAAATCTTCTTTTCTCATCTGTTCATATACAGCAAGTTCCCGATGTACAGTTCTAAGCATACCAGAGAACTTACTCCGCTTGCTATCTGGTGACATATATTGTCGAAGATCGTCTTCATTCCGGTTAGCTGGCATGACCTCATCCATCCATACTTTACAGGCAAGCCTAAAGAACTGATAGAATTTTTTCTTATCACCATTCAAGAGCCGAATTGTTTTACCGAAGAATGCCTTTAGGCGTGCATAATCTGCCGCAGTTTCTTGCTCGCCTTTGGTGATATCCTCATTTAATGTTGCACAGAGCGCAAGTATCGCTACGAACGATCGATATGCTGGATTGCGACCATATAGTCGTTCGATGCCAATTACATCGGTCTTGCTGGTAAACGTGCTCTTTACCCTCGGAAGTGCTTCATGTAATGCCTGCTGGATAGTAAAAATTGCTTCGTAAATTAGTGTGCCGTAACGGTCTTCATTATAGAACTCCTGAGCAACATCCTGCCGGAGGTCCGTATAGTTTCCCGTAAAGATGGTATTGGGTGTCCTACTAAGAAGACCAATATAAAGGAGCCGTGACTCGTCGTATACGATTTCCCTTTGGGTCACAGTAGAAAGCAATTTAAAGGCTGACTCTTTGGCAATGTCTAATTTGAAACCAAGACTGGCTGCAGCTCGCTTTGCTAACTGGCTTCGCATTGTTCGTGATATAGTCATATCTATATCGGATACATAATTCTGCAAATTAGCTGCCTCAGTTATATCCCAAGGATCTTCTGTCTCTACAATTTTGACGAGAACACAACTAATGTCATTGGGATGACTTACCAGACACGTAGTTGTCTGGCATCCATTGACAACACTTCCTCTAGTAAGCGTTAATTGAGTTTTTGATGCATCGAGTTCGACCTTCGAAGCCTTAATTACAATGCCGTTATTGCGTTCTAACATTCTTTCTGGATCGGTTGTTATCGTTTTAACAATTTCAATATTTGGCAACTTTCGTCCTTGACGAGATTTAAGTCCTTGGAAGCCACGAAGATTCTCAAAGAATAGGGACTCATTGAAGTCGTCATACAAATGTTTGAGTTCTTTGCTGGATATGATGCCAATATATACATTTCCCTTTGAGATAACGGGTGTTTCTAAGTTGAGAACCAGACGAATTGGGGAATCACTAACCTTGCGGTAAGTGCTCTGTAGGATCTTTAGTATTTCCCATCCGTCAATGAAGTGCAAGCGTTTATTAGCAACCAAATCTAAATAGAATGACTTATTACCATATTCATGTTGCTCATATTTTTTTTCGAATATTCTCCAGAGGAGAAAGACTTGCAATCAAGAAGTGTGCGGGATGCTCATCAAGCATTTCAAACATAGATACCATGCCATTATGGCTAACGCGGTTTTGGGCAAGGTAATCTTGGAACTTAGTAAGTATGCCGTCAATATCCTCCGCACGGTCAATCCATTGCTTGGACTGAATATATAGCGTACCCGCCCCGTCTCTACCAGCCGCAGTCAAATCAACACCGCCATCGTTTGATTTCTTGGAACTTAAGATTGGTTGTTCGAACTGCCAGTTAAGCTCTGATTGTGGGAGAAGCTCTTGTACAAAGTGAGCAAACGCATCACCCTTCTCAGAATTCGATAGACCTTTTAATTGAGAACGTATGTCCTGAACTAGAGCATCATAGCTAGATAAATGCTCGGGCATGTCTGGTGACCAATCTTTGAGTGTGATTGCTTTGGTCATTGTCAGCACCTCTAGAGCTTATTTCAGGTATAGAATGGTATTTGCAGATTACATGGTAAACGAACTTTCTGGCCTAATAGATTCGGTATCTTGAGGCGTTGTTATAAATAGAGGTTTTGACTAGCTTTTGACAAGTACCTAACCACTCAGTATGCTGGGTGTATAAACCTATGCACACCTATCAAAACCTCACTGACCACGAGCTTGTTATCCTCAATGTAGGCGTTGTTCCTCCCCGTGGAACCATCGAAACAGACCTCGAGCTCAGCAGCACACCTATAGCAGCAGTCAGTAGCCAGTCGCCAGTAGTCAGAATGGTTTTGGCTTCCTGAAGCCTTATCGTAAGAGAACGAAGGATCGACTACTCTGCTCATTGCTATAAACTTATTAGTAATCAATTACCTGTGGTACCACAATAGGCTCCCAGATCTATAAAAAAACAAAGGCGCAGAGCCTTGCGACTCGCGCCTTGTAACCTCTATTTCCCCGTTTGGCTTCGAGCAGGGTTATGCGCCGGCCGCAATCTCGCGTAGCGCGCCCAGCAAACGCTCCACTTCCTCGCTGGTATTGTAGTGCGCCAGGCCAATGCGCACCATGCCGCCGCTGTCTTCCACGCCCAGGCGCTCGGTCAGGCTCAGCGCGTAGTAGTTGCCATCCCACACAAAGAAGCCACGCTCGCCCAGCCGCGCCGCAAGCTCGCTCGGCGTGACATTCGCAAGGCGGATCGACACGGTTGGCGTGCGCTGGCCGAAGCGCTCGGGCTCGCGAATGCCATAGAAGGTCAGGCCGGGCACGTCGAGCAAGCCAGCGATCAGTTGCTCAATCAGCACGCGCTCATACGAACGAATTGCGTCCATCGCAGCGTGCAGCGCCTCGCGGCGCGAAGCATTGGCAGCAAGCTCACCCGTGCTGCGGCCAAGCTCGGCTAAGTAATCAACTGCCGCCGCAACGCCGGCCAGGCCTTCGTGGTTCTTCGTGCCAGTTTCCCAGCGGTCGGGGGTGGCGTTAGCTGCCGGGCGCACCTTGTAGGGCTGCAAGCGCTCCAGATGCTCGCGCTTGCCATACAGCGCGCCCATGTGCGGCGCAAAGAACTTGTAGGGCGAGCACGCCAGGAAATCGCAATCGAGCGCGCGCACATCGATCGGGCCGTGCGGCGCGTAGTGCACCGCGTCGACATAGGCCAGCGCGCCAACCGCATGCGCCATGCGCACCACCTCGGCCACGTCGTTGATCGTGCCGACAGCGTTGGAGGCGTAGCCAATCGCCACCAGCCTGGTGTTGGGCGTAATCGCCCGCGCCATGTCGGCCATGTCGAGCGTGCAGTCTTCCACATCGACATCGACGGCGCGCACCGTCACGCCGCGCTCTTCCAGCGCGCGCCACGGGGCAACGTTCGCATCGTGATCGAGCCGCGTAACCACGATCTCATCGCCGGGGCCAAGATCGCGACCGATTGCGCGACTCATCGCAAAGGTCAGCGTGGTCATGTTTGGCCCAAACACAACCTCGTCGGGGTCGCAGCCCAGCAGGTCGGCCATGGCAGCATGTGCGTCGGCAATCGTCGCGTCGGTGCGGGCGCTGGTGGCGAACGCGCCGTGGGTGTTGGCGTTGGCGTGGATCAGGTAGTTGCTGATCGCATCGATGACGCGCTGGGGCACCTGCGTGCCGCCCGGGCCATCGAAAAACACGGCGGGCTGGCCGTTGACAGTTTGTGCGAGCGCGGGGAACTGCGCGCGAATCCAGCTCAGGTCGAGCGGCGGCATAGGGTGCTCCTTGGCAGTGTGTGTATTGAACGTCCCCAAATTCATCCACAGATGGCGCAGATCGCAGACCTCACATCTGCGTCATCTGTCCAATCTGTGGATCGATCGCGTTTCCATTCCAGCTTTAGCATGGATTGGGTTCTTACCCGATCATCTTGCTGGGGTCGTCGGGCGGGGGAACCGGAATGTTGCTCAGGCCGGCAGCCTTGGCGGCTTCCAGGCGGCGGCGCAGATCCCAGAGCTTGGGCAGCTCGGCCTCAAGAAACGCCAGGCGCGGGTGCTCCTCGGGCGTCACTTTCGAATCCTCGTAGATGGCTTCGCGCTCTTGCTCGTACGCGACAATTGTGGTGATGATCTCATCAAGATCCATGGCGCACCTCTTCTGGTAGAAGCATTTCGCGCACAGTATAGCGT
>LJCR01003769.1 GCA_001399705.1 Kouleothrix aurantiaca | reverse complement strand
CGCGCGGCTGCTGCTGCGCCTTTCGCGCGATGTCACGCCACGCGCGGTGCATCGCGTCACGCCCGTGATCGCCAACCTGGGCTACCAGCCGATCGGCGCAAACGAAGTGGCCGTGAAGCTCGGCAACCTCGAAGCCGGCGCGCCGGCCAGCGTCGTGATCGACCTGATGGTGCCGGCACGCGCAGCGGGCTCGTTCCGCATCGCGCAGGCCGAGCTGCACTACACGCCGCTGGGCGGCAGCGAAGAAATCGTCAAGCAGGATGTGCTGCTGGAGTTCAGCGCCGACGCCAGCGCGCCGCAGTACGACCCGCGCGTGATGAACCTGGTCGAGAAAGTCACCGCCTTCAAGCTGCAAACGCGCGCGCTTTCCGAAGCCGAAGCCGGCAATGTCGCAGGCGCAACCCAGAAGCTGCGCGCCGCCGCCACCCGCCTGCTCGACCTGGGCGAGCTCGACCTGGCGCAGAAAGCGCAGGAGCAGGCCACGCAGCTTGAGCAGGGC
>LJCR01003768.1 GCA_001399705.1 Kouleothrix aurantiaca | reverse complement strand
CGGTGCAGCCGCAGCTGCTCAAGCAGCGACTCAAACGGGTCAAGGGCGGCCATGCGTGGCTCCCGGCCGCGCCGAGCGTAGGGGATTGCCAGCGTCGCGCTGGCCGTGCTACAATAGGCGCAGCATCACACGGATGTCAGCGCACCCACCTCGCCAGCCATAGCAGGGGTGGGTGTCGCGTTTTCTGCCCTTCAGTATAGCATGAGCTCGGGCCGCAGGGCCATAGGCAGTAGTAGCTTGATTGCTCAGGCCGCAGGGCCATAAGCAGTACCGACTTCAAGCCAGTTTGCTCAGGCCGCACGGCCGCCGGGGCTTCCCGCCCCAGCACCCCGGTCGGGGCTTCCGCCCCGAACCCCGAATTTGATGCCGTCTCTATAGTAAATCCACGTATCATGCCTCCGTTATGCCAAAAAGCCGGCATCTGCCGATCAATTCAGTACTACCTACCAATGCTGCCCCCAGGCATGACCCTCGGCCATCGAAAGTGACACCAGCACCC
>LJCR01003767.1 GCA_001399705.1 Kouleothrix aurantiaca | reverse complement strand
CGCGCGGCCTCGCCGATGGCGTAGGTGCCGGTGGCGCAGGCGAGCACCGGCGCGGTGGTCGGCCCGTGCAGGCCGTAGGCAATCGCAACCTGGCAGGCAGCCATGTTGTAGATGAAGGTGGGCAGGTAGAAGGCATCGACGCGCTTGCGGCCCTTCGCCACAAACGACTGAATCTGCTCTTCGACGTTGGCCGTTCCGCCCAGCGAGGTGCCGATGTCAACGGCCACGCGCGAGCGGTCGACGCGCTCAAGATCGAGCCCGCTATCGCGCAGGGCCTCGCCAGCCGCAGCCACCGCAAACTGCGCGAAGCGCGCCATGCGCCGCGCCGCCTTAGCATCCATATAATCGCGCGGCTCGAAGTTCTGCACCTCGGCGGCGATCACATACGGGAAGTCGGCGATGTCGTAGCGCGTGGCGAGCCGCACGCCCGAGCGCCCGGCAACCATGCCATCCCAGAACTCTGGCACGCTATTGCCGAGCGGCGTGATCGCGCCCATGC
>LJCR01003766.1 GCA_001399705.1 Kouleothrix aurantiaca | reverse complement strand
CAGCTCCTGGCCGACCCCGCCCGCCCCGCGCGCGAGCCGTTGTTCTTCGAGCGCACCTACCCGCACGGCGACGCAATTTCGCGCCGGCTGGGCGGGCTGCGCCACGCGCTCGGCGCCGGCCACGCCGAGCTGGGCTGGCTCGACGAGCAGGTTTATGGGCTGATGCGCGCCTTGCTGGCGCAGCGCGAGGATGTGCGCCGCGAAGCGGAGCAGCTGCCGGCCGCGCGCCCCGCCACCCGCGACGAGCTGTACCGCCGCTTGCACCTGGCGCGCGATTTCGCGGCGGCCTGCTTCGAGCAGCCGCTCACGCTCGCCGCCCTGGCCGACGTGGCGGGCATGTCGGCCAACCACCTGCTGCGCACCTTCAAGCAAACTTTTGGGCAAACCCCCTACCAGTACATCACCGCGCAGCGCATTGCAGCGGCGCAGCGGCGGCTGGCCGGCAGCGACGAGCCGATCTCGTCGATCTGCCTGGCGGTGGGCTTTGAAAGCCTGGGCG
>LJCR01003765.1 GCA_001399705.1 Kouleothrix aurantiaca | reverse complement strand
CGGCAATTGCCAGGCGCGCTTGCGCGTTTCTTCGTCCATCTGCAGCAGGCGCATCGACTGGTTTTCGGTGCGGCTCGGCCCCTCGACATCGTCGTAGAAGCCTTCGATCAGCACTTCTTCCTGGTCGCTCTTGATCTGGCCAAGCGCCCACAGCAGCTGCCAGAGTGGGTTGGCGACGCTGGCGGCCAGGCCGGGCGGCAGCGCCTGGTTCGCGCCATCGACGTGCAGGCGCAGCTGCAGCAAGCCCTTCGCGCCGGTATAGCAGAACGGCCGGTCCTCGGTGTCGCGCTCGCCGCCGGTGGCGAGGCATGCGTCGGCGGCCCGCACAGCGCCCGCAGCAGCGAGCGCCGCCGGCAGGCTCGGGCTGCCCACCAGCGCCTCGCCCTCGGCCATCACCACCACGCCGCAGGGCAAGTCGCCTTCGGTTTCCAGCAGCGCGGCGATCGCGCTCAGGTGCGCCGCCAGCGGGCCTTTGCCCTCGGCCACGCCACGCCCAAACA
>LJCR01003764.1 GCA_001399705.1 Kouleothrix aurantiaca | reverse complement strand
CCGACTACCGGCGGCTCACGATTCAGCAGCGCTACCCCTTCAACAGCAACGTGCGCCGGCGCATGCAGGGCTAGCGCAACCATTTACACTCTTCACAGCAGCGGGGCAGCCTACGCTGCCCCGCTTTCGCTCCGTGCGGCAATCGCAGCGCCACAGCATCGCACACCGTTTGTTCCTCATTTCTTGCCATTCTGTGCTATGATAGAGCACATGTCACGTTCTGGTTCCGATTCCTGTACACGACTTCCTTGCTGCCGACACCGGGAGGCAATCGATGCCAGGCAACCGAGCTCTGTTCGACCGCGCCATGGAACAAAGCCGCGAGGCGGCGCGGCAGAAACAATGGGATGAAGCGCTGAAGCAGGCCGCTCGTGCGCTGCAGGAATTCCCAACCGATCTCGACGCCCGCTCGTCGATTGCGGTTGCGCTTTTTAACACGGGCAAATATCCTCAGGCTCTGCAGATTCTTGAAGAGCTTCGTGCCGCCGACACCACCAACC
>LJCR01003760.1 GCA_001399705.1 Kouleothrix aurantiaca | reverse complement strand
TCGTAAATGCGCTAGCCGCCCTTGCTCTTGGCGGTGAAGAAATCGACCAGCGCCTGGTAGCCCTTCAGCTGATCCTGCGTGGCGTTCTGCTGCTGGGCCAGCGCCTTCAGGCTTTCCGCCGACGCCGCCGCCTGGGCATATTGCTGCGTTTGGCTCAGCACCAGCGTGTAGTTGCGGCGCGCTTCAAGATTCTGCGGCTGCAGCGTCGTCCACTGCGCGAAGGCATCCACCGCGCGCGGCATATCGTCCAGCCGCACCGACATAATCCCCACAAACGACTGCAGCGTTGGGTCTTTAGGATTCTGCGCCACAATCTCGGCATAGGCGTCGCGCAGGCGGCGCAGCTGGTCGGGCTGGCTGCGCAGGCCATCGGCCAGCTGCGCCGCCTGGTTGTCGAGCGCGTGCGGGTTCACTTTCAGCAGCGCCAGGTAGGTATCGACGGCGCTGGCAGTGTTGCCCTGCAAGCGCAGCACTTCGGCCTGGCGCAGCGACGTGTCGGGA
>LJCR01003762.1 GCA_001399705.1 Kouleothrix aurantiaca | reverse complement strand
CTACTGCAACCTGCTTACTGCCAACTCCCCGCTAACTCCTGACTCCTCGCTCACCCCCGCACCCTCCGCAGGCCGTGCTGAAGCTCGCACACCAGCGATTCGAGCTGGCGGCGATCGAGGGCGAAGGCGCTGGTTTTCACGCCGCCGCGCGGCCCAGTGCTGCGGATGCTGAGCGTGAGCGGGCCGCGCCCGCCCGGCCACTCGCCCTTGAGCGCGGTGCGGCCCACTTCCACCGCAACCTCGGCGGTGAGGCGCGCGGCCAGGCGCGGCAGTTCGGCCAGGCGCGTGATGAAGGCGCGCGTTTCGGTTTCGGGCAGCGTGATTTGCAGAAAGGTCATCTTGCCGCGCTGGCCGCGCTCGCTGATGCTGATCGTCAGGCGCAATTGCGGGGGCGCGTCGCCGTCGCGCGTGAGCGCCAGCAGGCACTCGATCGCGCCGCGCCGGTCGGCGTGCGAGCGCCACTCGGCCAGGCGCTCGGCCAGCGTAAAGCCGCCCGATGTC
>LJCR01003763.1 GCA_001399705.1 Kouleothrix aurantiaca | reverse complement strand
AGCATCACGCTTTCCGAAAGATATGGCGCGTGCAGCAGCGTGATTCCGACCAGCGCCGCGACCGTTAGCGCCGCGCCTACGAGCCGCACGCCCCGCCACGCACTGCGCAACGCCCGCCAATCGGCAGTTCGCACGAGCGCCCAGGCGGCGTAGGGCAGCAGCACGGGATACAGCGGCAGGCGGTAGCGCAGCTCGGTGTGGAACAACATGGCGGTGAACAGCGTGTACAGCGCCCATGGCACAAACACCCAGCGCGCGTCGGCGACACCAGAACGGAGAACCGAGAACCAGGAACCACGCGCAGCGGCGCGCCCGCCAACCGGTTCTCGGTTCTCGGTTCTCGGTTCTCGAAAGAGCCACAGCCCGGCCGCGCCGCCAAGCAGGAGCACGAGCCACATGCCGTCGCCAAGCAGCACGCGCAGCCAGACCTCGGCGGGCGGCACCCAGATCGCCCGGCGCGCGCGCATGTCGTCGAAGAACTGGAGCGCAAAGAACTTCTGC
>LJCR01003761.1 GCA_001399705.1 Kouleothrix aurantiaca | reverse complement strand
GAAAATGGCCGCGCGGGAGCATTGCCTGCCGGCTCGGCGCGGCGCACCAGATCGAGCCCGGCGGGCAGTTCCGGCGCGGCAGCGTGCGTCAGCGGCTCGACCTGCGTGAGATCATCGCCGTACACCAGCCGCCGCCACAGCCGCCGCAGCCAGGCGCGCAAGCTCGCCTGCGGCGCGACGCCATCGGGCAGATCGAGCGCGGCCGGCACAGCCGGCAGCAGCGCCAGCAGCTCGCTGCTGTCGAGCGATGCGGGCAGAAACGGCACCATGCGCAGCGAGCTGGCCGCCTGGTTCAGGCGCTTGATCAGGTCGTGCTGAATTTCGGCAATCGCCGTTTCGGCGTCGCGCCGGCTGATCTGCTGGCGCTCGTGGCGCTGCTTCCAGCGCACAATCTCGTTGCAGAGCTGGGCGGCGGCGGCCAGCGTGCCACCGGGCGGGGCCGTCCCCACCGCGTCAAGCGCCAGCTGCGTCTGATCAAGGTATTCGGCCGCCCGCTGATAC
>LJCR01000376.1 GCA_001399705.1 Kouleothrix aurantiaca | reverse complement strand
ATGCCGCCGCGCCAGCCACGTCTTCGAGCGCGGCGGCATCGCGCGCGGCCAGCACGAGGTGCGTGCCCGGCGCAGCCAGCGCCAGCGCGGTGGCGCGGCCAATCCCACGCGACGCGCCAATAATGAGAATTGTTTTGTTTGGAGTTTCCATTGTTGTTTCAACAGAGAATTATTATAAAGAACGCCAAATAGCCTGTGGCAGCAAGGCAGAACGAATTCTACTGTATGGCGTTTCCGCGCTCAGCGCGGAAACGCCATACAAAGCATCGTGTCTGACCGAGATTTATCTTAAATCTTCGTGCCTTCGTGGTTTAGCCACGTTTAATCGTGGTCGATGTGGCTCATAAACTCGGCGCGCGTGCGGGCATCCTTGCGGAACACGCCGCGCATCGCCGAGGTGACCATCTTGGCATTCGCCTTTTTCACGCCCCGCATCACCGAGCACATATGCACGCCCTCGGCCACGACTGCCACGCCCTGCGGATGGAGCGCATCGTTGATGAAGTTCGCAATCTCGACCGTCATGCGCTCCTGCACTTGCAGGCGGCGCGCATAGGTTTCGACGATGCGCGGGATTTTGCTCAGGCCAATGACTTTGCCGTTCGGGATGTAGGCCACATGCACGCGCCCCATGAACGGCAGCATGTGGTGTTCGCACAGGCTGTAGAAGTCGATATCCTTCACCAGCACCATCTCGTCGTAATCGACCGAAAAGATCGCGTCGTTGATCAGCGCCACCGGGTCGACATGGTAGCCAGCCGTGAGCTCGGCGTACATTTTCGCCACGCGGTAGGGCGTGCGCTGCAAGCCTTCGCGGGCGGGGTCTTCGCCAATATTCGTCAGAATGGTGCTGACCGCCGCTTCGATCTGGTCGTTGCTGGCGAAGGTCATGCCTTCGAGCTTGCCCTGGCCGGGCAGCACAAGGTCGTTGTCTTCAGCCGAGAGCGCGAGCGGCAGGGTGCCATTGCCATTCGTATGTCCATTGCTTGTCATGTCTATCTCCACGTAGGGTTCGGGTGTTGAAAACACATTTGCCCGATTGCAATGCGCTATTCCTACCGCTCCCCGCTGTATTCGAATACGTTGTTCTGGGTTTCCCACAGCCGCAGGTGCCGCAGCTGGCCTTCCAGCCGCGCTGCCAGCAGCTCCCACAGGTACAGCACAATATGCTCGCCGGTGGAGGCGCGCGCCGCAAACCACGGCACCTCGCGGTCAATGTGCTTGTGGTCGAGCGTGTCGATCACGCCGCGCACCTGCCCATCGAGCGCAACCATATCGATTACCATGCCGGTCTGCGGGTCGACCGCGCCGTCGACGGTTACCTCCAGCGTATAATTGTGGCCGTGGCCGTTCGGGTTGTTACACTTGCCGTACAGCTGCTGGTTTTCCGCGTCGGAAAGCTGCGCCGAGTGCAGCCGGTGCGCCGCCGAGAACACATACGAGCGGCTGAAGCTCGCCTCGTCGCTGCCATCGTAGTCGGCCCACAGGTCGCGCATTTCGTACAGTCGCAGGTGGGCCAGCGCTACGCCAGCGGGCAGGCGCGGGGCGATCAGCCGCCACAGCACGCGCACAATATTTTCGGTGGTGGGGATCAGGTCCTTGAAATAGGGCGTGTCCTCGTTCAGGTGTTTGTGGTCAAATGCGTCGAGCACCTCGTTCACCAGCGCCTTGAGATCAACCATGTTCATGATCATGCCAGTGGCCGGGTCGGGAGTGCCGCGTATTGTAACATCGAGCGTGTAGTTGTGCCCGTGGCCGTAGGGGCTGGTGCATTTGCCAAACACGCGCTCATTTTCCTGCTGGCTCCATTCGTCGCGCCAATAGCGGTGCGACGCCGAGAAATCAAACCGCCGACTTGCTCCAACCATTCCTAACCACCTATTCTGTGCATGCCAGCGCTTGCCGTGGCGCAGCCGTCTTGTTTGGTATACGTTCCTACCGGCCCATGTGAATCGCCGCCAGCGTACGCCACGCGCGCCGAACGGGTGCCGAACTTTCCGCGCCATTCCCAACTTGCGCGACATACGGCACAGGCTGTGCCGCCGGAAAACAGCGCGCCATATGAGGAGTCTCGCAGACGTGCGAAACGTTACAAGGCCACAAAACAAACTTCGGAGGCGATTGCTCGCTTCCGAAGCTGCAAAGAAACCTATCTGAATACGCGAAAAGAACTTTCACCACGAAGGAATTGCGACGGATTTTTCTGTGGCGCGCGGGGCTTAAGCCGCCGCGCTACCGAGCCACGCCCCATGAATGGGGCTTGCTATTGCCTCATTCAAGCCCGCTTCAGCGGGCGTCGCTTCGAAGCCCGGTCGTTTACGGCCGGGCGGTGCGCAAAACAAAGAAGGCACGAAGGTTTCAGAAGATCGCCAGCTTCACGCCGCCGTAGTGAGCAAAAATCTCCGCTCTACAAATCAAACTCAACCTTGGTCGGGTCGCCGAACGAGCGGCGGAAGCGGAAGCCGAGCTTTTGGCACACGCGCTGCATCTCGCGGTTTTCGGGCAGCACATCGGCAATGATGCGGTCGAGCTTTTCGTTGCGGCCAATCGCGATCAGGCGGCGCAGCATTTCGGTGCCAAGCCCCTGCCCGTGGAAGCCGTCGGCCACCACGGCGGCGAACTCGCCATCGTTGGTGCCAGGCACTTTCAGCAGGTTGCCCACGCCAATGATCGAGCGCTTGCCGGTCTCGTGGTCGGTGTGCTCGGCCACTAATACCATCTCGCGGTCGTAGTCGATAAAGCAGATCCGCGCCAGGCGCTCGTGCGCGATGCGCTGATCGAGCGACATGGGATAGAAATAGCGCAGGTAGACGCTCTGCTCCGACAGCGTGCCGTGAAACTCGACAATCAGCGGCTCGTCTTCGGGGCGGATGGGGCGGAACAGGATCACCGTGCCGTCGCGCATGGCCCATTCTTCGACATAGCGCGTCGGGTAGGGGCGAATCGCGGTGCGCGGCAAGTTCGCGGTGCTTACGCTTGCATCGTGCAGGATGACGCGCGCGTCGAGCGCGATGATGCGCGCTTCCGAAACCAGCAGTGGGTTGATCTCAATCGACGCAATCCAGCGCTGCTCGATCACAAGCTGGCTGAAGCGCACCAGCAGGTGCTCGATCGCGGCCAGATCGACGGGCGGGCGGCCGTTGCGCCCTTCCAGCGCGGCGTAGATGCGCGTCTGCTCGATCATGCGGCGGGCCAGCGTGGTAGTGAGCGGCGGCAGGCCCAGCGCGCGGTCGCCCAGCACTTCCACCAGCCGCCCGCCCGCGCCAAACAGCAGCACCGGGCCGAACTGCGGGTCGAGGCTGCTGCCCACAATCAGCTCGTAGCCGTCGTCGGCGATCATGGGCTGGACCGAGACGCCCTGGAAGTGCTCGGGGCCGGCTTTCGTGCCCACGGTTTCCTTGATCTCGCGAAATGCGCGCCGCACCGAGCCAATATCATCGAGGTGCAGCTTCACGCCGCCCACATCGCTCTTGTGGGTGATCGTGTTCGACAAGAGCTTAAGCACGACCGGGAAGCCGCTGGCGCGCGCCAGGTGCACCGCCTCGGCCTCGCTGCGCGCGATATGTGACCCGGCGGCGGGGATGCCATAGGCCGCCAGCAATTCCTTCGATTCGATCTCGTTGAGCAGGGTGCGGCCCGAGACGCGCGCCGCCACGATCCGCTCCCTGACTTCCGCGCGCTGCGCCGACACCGGCTCGGAGGCTTGCGGCAGAATGGGCGTTTCGTAGAGGCCGCGCAGGTTGTAGCTGTAGCGCCACATGTAGTGAAACATGCGCGCGGCCGTATCGGGGTAGGGGAAGGTTGGGATGTTGGCGCGGTTGAGGACTTTCTCGCCCTCGGCCGTATCCTCGCCACCCATCCAGCTCGCCAGCAGCGGCTTGCCGCTATTGCGCCCAAATGCCACAAGCTGCTCGGCGGTTTTGGTCGGGTCGGTCACGGCTTGCGGTGCCAGGATGACCAGCAGGCCGTTGCTGTTCGGGTCTTTCATCGCTACCTCAAGCGATTTGGCATAGCGCTCGGGGCTGGCGTTGCCGACGATGTCGATCGGGTTGCCGTGGCTCCAGTGGTAGGGCAGCAGCTGGTTCAGCGCCGCAACTGTG
>LJCR01003756.1 GCA_001399705.1 Kouleothrix aurantiaca | reverse complement strand
GTATAGCACCGACCTGACCGAGCTGGCCAAGCAGGGCAAGCTCGATCCGGTGATCGGTCGCGACTCCGAGATCACCCGCGTGATCCGCATACTCTGCCGCCGCACGAAAAATAACCCGGTGCTGGTGGGCGAAACTGGCGTCGGCAAAACCGCCATCGCCGAGGGCCTGGCCCAGCGCATCATCTCGGGCGATGTGCCGCTGCCGCTCAAGGAGCGCAAGCTGCTCGCGCTCGACCTGGCTGGCATGGTCGCGGGCTCGAAGTTCCGCGGCGAGTTCGAAGAGCGCCTGAAAGCCGTGATGGAAGAAGTGCGCGCCGCCCAGGGGCAGGTCATCCTCTTTATTGATGAGCTGCACACGGTGGTGGGCGCGGGCGCGGCCGCCGGCTCGATCGACGCCTCGAATATGCTCAAGCCCGGCCTGGCGCGCGGCGACATGCAGGTCGTCGGCGCGACCACGATCGACGAATACCGCAAGCATATCGAGAAAGACGCCGCCCTGGAG
>LJCR01003758.1 GCA_001399705.1 Kouleothrix aurantiaca | reverse complement strand
GTGCTGGTGCTGCCGCTGGCAGTACTTGGCTGGGCGCTGTTGTGGCGCGCACGCCCACGCGGCGCGAACTTGCTCGCGCTGATGGGTTTGTGGCTGCTGTACAATCTCGCGGTTGCGCCGCCCTTGTTTGCGATCAATCGCTTTCGGCTGCCACTCATGCCGTTTCTGTTCATCTTCGCGGCGCATGCACTCGTGCAGCTTCCGGCTGGCTGGCGCGTATTGCGCACCCGTACCGGCGCTGCCTGGGCTGCGCTGGCGCTAGTGCTGTTTCTGGTCGCGGCAACGCCCTACGCTTGGCTGCTGCCGCTGAACGAGCGCGGCGAGTCGCCCTGGGCTTCCTACCTCGGCCCCTACCCATCCAGCTTCGACGACACCGCCAGGGCGCTGGCCGCGCGCCCGGCCTACGTTCGCAGCGAGCAGCTGCGCACCGCCCTGCGCGATGGCGACGCCGCCAGCGCCCGTGATTTGCTGGCTGGTGGCGCGCTCACGCCCGACGCGCAGC
>LJCR01003759.1 GCA_001399705.1 Kouleothrix aurantiaca | reverse complement strand
TCGCCGGGGTGCTTTGGCCCTCCGCGCCCGCCACCAAGCCGACCGCCACGCTTTCGCCGTGCCCGCGCACCTGCGCGAGCGCCCGCCGTTCGCCCCGCACCAATCACACAAGGAGCACCACTGTGGAGTACACACGCATCTTGGCCGCACCGGCCTCACCGTCAGCCGCCTGTGCCTCGGCACCATGAACTTCGGCCCGCAAACCAGCGAGCCCGATAGTTTTGTGCTGATGGATCAGGCGCTGGAGCTGGGGATCAACTTCTTCGACACCGCCAATCGCTACGGCGGCACGCTGGGCGTGGGCGTCACCGAAGAGATCATTGGGCGCTGGATGGCGCAGGGCGGCCGGCGCGAGCGGATTGTGCTTGCCACCAAAGTCTACGGCCCCATGGGCGAAGGTAAGAACGACCGCGGCCTTTCGGCCTACCACATCCGCAAGGCGTGTGAGGACAGCCTGCGCCGCCTGCAGACCGACCACATCGACCTGTACCAGATGCACCAC
>LJCR01003757.1 GCA_001399705.1 Kouleothrix aurantiaca | reverse complement strand
TATTGAAGCCGAACGTTTCGCCTTGTTGCAGAATGTATGCGGGCGGCGCGCCTTCGGGGCGCTCGGG
The DNA here is from genome assembly GCA_001399705.1 of Kouleothrix aurantiaca. GTDB lineage: Bacteria > Chloroflexota > Chloroflexia > Chloroflexales > Roseiflexaceae > Kouleothrix > Kouleothrix aurantiaca. The sequence goes on along the minus strand of LJCR01003757.1, from coordinate 435 downwards.
CTCAAGCGCCTTGCTCAGGCGGTTGATCGTGACGCGCATATTGTTTGCCGCCGCATCGGCTTCCATCTCGGGCCAGAGCGCTTCGAGCACGCGATCGCGCGGGAGCATGCGCCCACGCTCGGTGAGCAAAAGCTGGAAGAGCTGCCGCGCCTTGCTGCTGCGCCAATCGCGGTCGCGCACTTCGGTGTCGCCGCGCCAGATGGTGAACGCGCCCAGCGTGCGCACGCGCAGCTTGTAGGGCGGCCGGTAGACAATGCGGCTAAGGGCATGCTCGGCTGCCTGCCGCACACTGCTGCTCCGATCTTTTGCCAGCGCGCGCAGCGCCGGGTATGCCGCCGCCGCGCCAAGATCGCCCAGCAGCAGCGCCACATTGGCCCGCACGGCTGGGTCGGGCGCGTCAACCATACCGCGCAGCAGATCGAATGCCTGATCGGG
>LJCR01003755.1 GCA_001399705.1 Kouleothrix aurantiaca | reverse complement strand
GGCAGATGCTGATTGACTACACCGTCGCCCAGGCGCAGCTTTCTGGAATGGACGACGAGCGCCGCAAGCGACTCATTGAAGTCACCAAAACATTAGAGGAGCAGTACGGGCTTCAAAAATCGAGCGTCGCCAGCACGTTCTTGGAGATGACCGACTCGATCAACGACTTCGCGAACGACTCGGGTAAATCCATTGACGATCTAATCGGCGATCTGCATGACCAAGAACAAGCCGCCGCAGACACCCAAAAGGCCATGGATGACTACGCCAAAGAGTACGCGGCCAAGGCCGTCTCCAATTTTATTGACGCCAAAGGCGATGCGCGATCCTACATTGACGAGCTGGAGCGCATTCCGCGCGAAGTCCGCACCCGCGTGATCACAACCTACAGCAGCGAGGGGAACAGCGGCAACCGTCGCGTCGGCGGCGCGGTGGATGACGACGGCAATACGGCGGGCGCGCGGGCCTCGGGCGGCCCGGTGGACGCGATGCGGCCCTATCT
>LJCR01003754.1 GCA_001399705.1 Kouleothrix aurantiaca | reverse complement strand
CCTGTGCATGTATCGTCTGATGCCTTGCTTCCATCCACAACGGAGGCGTAACCGTATGGATTTGCATTTGCATGCCACGCTCTTTTTGGGGTTCGGGGCAGCGCCCCGACGGCGGGGTTGTTAGGGGTCGCCGCCGACCCCTAACCGCGGAGCGCGAGGGCGCGCAGCCCCGCAGAAAGATCGAATGTAACCGGGCCTTGCGCGTACCACTTTCTTGTAAAATTTCGCACAAACTATTTGACAAGCGCCCCGCCAGTTGCTATACTCATTCAGTTTTACCCAAGCCTTTTTACAGCGTTGTAATGCGCGATTGCCTTCGGTGGCGCAGGCGCTGTTTACTAATGCTTACTTTAGGAGAATAAGTTTGGACATCCGCAATTCGATGAAGGCCCAGATCGCCTTTGTCTTCCCTGGCCAGGGATCACAGTATGTGGGGATGGGCAAGCAGCTCTACGACGCTTCCCTCGCCGCCCGTCGCATCTTCGACAAGGCCGACGCCATCC
>LJCR01003751.1 GCA_001399705.1 Kouleothrix aurantiaca | reverse complement strand
GTGGTCCATATGCTCGTGGGTGGCGAGCACCGCCTGCGCAGGGCGAACCGCAGCCGGATCGATCGGCGCCGGGAAGCGCCGCCCGTGCCCGCCATCGCGCGCCACCTCGCCCGACAGGTACGGGTCGATATACACAATCATATCGCCGCCTTTGATCACGAAGCCGGCCTGGCCCAGCGCCCACAGCGCCAGCTGGCCGGGCGGCACCGCCAGGCGGTCGATCTGGCCGATCAAGTCGGCGCTCGATGGCATGCTCATGCAGTTTCTCCTTCTCAATACGGCACGCGCCCGCGCGCCTGGCTATTGTACTGCCAATTACAGGTCTGCCCGCAGGGTGCGTCTGCCGCATTCATCGGCGTTTGAGCGATTGCCGCCGGCAAAAGGGCCTTGCTGCGGCTGAGTGCGCGGGCGTGATCGGCGCAGGCCAAGAATGCCGCGCCTACACCGATCAAGCTGTGCCACTTGCGCTCATAATCTGCCAGATTTGCGCGCCTGAATAGTGG
>LJCR01003752.1 GCA_001399705.1 Kouleothrix aurantiaca | reverse complement strand
GCCCTCGCCCGCCAGCTCGAAGATCTGGGCAAGCAGGGCAGCACCGCGGGCGCTGCACCCTTGCTCGCCGCAGCCGGCGCGGAGTACGAGCGCGTGCAGGCGGCTCTGCTGGCCGCGCGCCCTGAAGGCTAATCGAGTTTCGCTGCCATGAGCCATGTCCTGATCGTTGACGATAATCTGGTCAACCGCAAGCTGCTTGCCCGCGCCCTGGCCGATTTGGGCCACCGCACCTCGGCCGCCGCCGACGGCGAGGCGGCGCTGGAGCTGCTGCGCGCCGAGCCGGATACCTTCGACCTGGTGTTGCTCGACGTGCTCATGCCGCGCCTGGATGGCTACGAAGTGCTGGCGGCGATCAAAAGCGACCCGGCGCTGCGCGAGCTGCCGGTGATCATGATCACCGCCGTGGATGAGCTGGATAGCGCGATTCGCTGCATCGAGCTGGGCGCGACCGACTACCTGCACAAGCCCTTCAACGTGGCGCTGCTGCTGGCCCGCCTCAGCAC
>LJCR01003753.1 GCA_001399705.1 Kouleothrix aurantiaca | reverse complement strand
GACATGAAAGTCATGTACAAGCTACCTGACCCACAAGACAAATATGATAATATATTTGTTGACAAATTTACAAAGAACAATGAAGACCCTTTCAAGAAAATTTAGGGTTGGAGGAAACTGGATAACAAGTTCAAATGTGTAGGTTTTAACCCTGTAGAGAAATTATCTGCAAACGAATCTTAAAGACAGAAAATAAATAGTAGCGAGAGCATAAAACATAAAATAGATAAACACATAGATATTCCCCTGGATCCCAAATCAGGACGACCAGCTTGATTTTTCATTATAAACCTTTTAGTGTTACAACACATATATATACATGCCAAAGCATACATAAATCCCAATCCATTAACCCTAGATTAGAACATAACCGTAGTTCCCTTGACCGAATCTACAAAATACTAGGGGTCGAAAACCATCGTACCCCAAAACCATGTGCAAACCCATGCACAAAACCATGGGCAGATCCACCCACTAGAAAATAAGGACCAAAATTTTTTTTG
>LJCR01003748.1 GCA_001399705.1 Kouleothrix aurantiaca | reverse complement strand
GTCATTCTGAACGGAGCGCCAGCGAAGTGAAGAATCTCCTATTCACAAAAACGAGAGATGCTTCGCTGCGCTCAGCATGACAAATGAAAAGTGATTATCCGTATTTGGTAGGAGCAAGATTACGCACTACGCGCTATGATGCTAAAAACGTAGAGGGTACGCCAGCTTCTGCACATCGTCGCCATATAATTTCTATCTATCGCAAACATTGAATTCATCAGTTTGAATAATGGTACACGCGCCGCTATACTTTGTCTAGCTGGCCGACGCAGGCCACAGAAAGGAGACCGGCATGGAATCTGACCAGATCAAGCGGCGCGTGCAGGGGCAGTTTGGCGCGGCGGCCGAAAGCTATGTCACCAGCGTGAGCCACGCCCACGGCCCCGACCTTGCGCGCATGATCGAGCTGGCACGGCCGCGCGGCGACGAGCGCATGCTCGATATCGCCACTGGCGGGGGGCATACCCCGCTGGCCTTCGCGCCGCTAGTTGCCGAAGTGGTCGC
>LJCR01000375.1 GCA_001399705.1 Kouleothrix aurantiaca | reverse complement strand
TCTTTGCTGCTCTCTCTGGATTCTCTGACATGCGCTTCTCTCTTGCCTACCGCAGGGCCTCAAACACGAGCTGCATTGCCTGGTCCCACTGGCCGGCCAGCGCGGCCGCGCGGATGGCCGGGGCGCGATCATCGCCCTGCGCCCGCAGCTCCAGGTAGCGGCGGCTGATGGCGCGCTGGCGATTGCCCAAGCGCTCGTCGTCGGTGTCGCCCATCTCGCCCCGCAGCGCCGCACCCTCAATCGCCGCAGCCTGGAACCGGATCCGCGCGTCGGTTTCCATTGCGGTGTGGATGTCGGTTTGTGCGCTGCGAAGGCTCATTGGTTTCTCCTGTCTTTGACTTACATGCAACTTGTTGACACCGTTATAGTACCATAAAGTGTGCGCGTTGTCAATAGGTATTTTTGCCATTAGAGCCGGGAATATTTCGCGGAGTATTAAAAAATTGGTGCTGTATTTTGTCAAAAGGTTGCGTGTAAGCTATTGACAACGCGCACACTTTATGGTACTATAACGGTGTCAGGAAAACAGAAGCGGCCCAGCGGTATCGAAGCTACCGCAGAGCCGCACCAAGCAAGGGAGACAACCCCATGCCAGGCCTCAATACTATCACATTTCCCCTCACGGATGTTGCCACCGCCGATGAACTCACCATCCAAGAGCGCCTAGACAGCGCCCTGTTCGATATTCGCCACGCGCTCACCACTGCCAAAGCCTTAGCGGATCGGCATCCTGATGCGGATCTGAGCTTCGACCTTGGGTGTGATCTGGTTGGCTTAGAACTCGATTTGGATCTGGCGGTTAGGCGTTTGGCGCAATACGCTGCCGCCCATGCCGATCTGCCGGCACAGATCGAAGAGCTTCCGCATGCGCCGCTGGTTCACGGCACGTATCCCGTGGATCCCATCGACGAAGCGGAATGGCAGCACATTTTGAACAAGCACGGCGAAGTATAGGGAGGATGATCATGATTGAGGCACTACCATTTGACCAGGCGCAAGCACTTGCGGAGCGGCTTGGATTCGACCCGATGGGAAAGGGGCCGTTTAGCATCGCGGCCCATCCGGAACAGTGGGAGCGCTGTGATTGCGGCGGCGCTGTGTGTAGCACGCAGCCCTGCTATTTCTTCACGAGCGCCCGCACGGGTGAGGTATACACGGTTACGGCGGATACCTGCACATGCCCGGCGTATGCGCTCCCAGTGGCCGCTGGTGACGATCCCAGGCTCTGCTACCACCGGATCGGCGTGGCGATCTTGGATCAAGCGCATCGTGACGCGGCATTTCTGCGCTATCAAGCCACGATGGATGCGGGCGCGCTCCCTGCCGATCTGCCGCGTTTGATATCGCCATTGTAACTGTTGCAATCAGGATGAAAGAAAACCCGCTTCGTCTGCGTTAGATGAGCACGAAGCGGGTTTTCACTCTCAGGAGGCACTATGCTGCGGGTAACGATCGATACGTTTTCCATGAATCTGATCCAGCATCGTTATGACATCACCGGCGGGTTGCGGCTGGATCTGGAGGATGTGCAGGGCTTTCCGTATTGCGTGGTGAGCCACAACATTCCCGAGCGCCCGCTTCCGGAAGGGGAAGTGTGGGCCAAGCTGCATGACGGGCAAGCCGATATCGTGATGCAGCTGATCGCGGCCATGCGCATCACGCCCCGGATGCAAGCCATCATCGTGGAGGAAGCCCAGCAGGCCGATCACGCCGCGCGCACTACGCCCAAACGCCAGGCACCGTCTCCCGAGGCCCTGGAGGCGAAACGGAAGCGTCTGGTCCAGATCTATCTGGATGGCTTGATTGATGAGGCAGACTATCAGCGCCAGCTCGTGCAGCTGCAACAGCAGATCGCCGACGCGAGCATGGCCCAGCCCACCGAGCAGCAACCAGAACTCGAGGATGTGCTCACCCTGCTGACCGACCTCCCAAGCCTGGTGGCGGCGGCAACGCGGGAAGAACTGCGCGACCTGATTGCCCCGGTGATCGAGCGCGTCTGGGTGGCCCCCCATGCGGTGCAGGGCGTGACGCCGTCGCCGGCGTTTGCCGGCGCACTCCGGGTCATCTGGCGGGAAAATGATTGGGAGCATGAGGCGCATAGCGCGTCTGGAAGCGATTCGCTGGACGAGGTGAATAGAGGGTGCCTGACGGGTTTCTGGCACCCTCTACCACCTCCATTATTGAGCGTGGATCGGGTGGCACTGGCGATCTAAACACAGATCGCAAAACCCTGCTTCGGAGCAGGGTTTTCCTTTTCTCGTGCAAGGAAAAGAGATCCCATTGCGTTAGATGAATACAGAGTGAAAGGAGCACATTGATGCAACGGGATCGGGACCAGGAACTCAACGATATGGGCGGAATCGCGAATCAAGACGTGCCAGAAAACCCCTATCTCGGGCTGCCATGGGAAGAATTGTTGCAACGGATTCGCGTAGCGGATGAGGCCACGAGTACCGCGAATGGTGAGATTCGCGCCACGACCCAGGCGGTGCAGGCCGAGCTGGCACCGTGGCGGGGAATGGTCAGTGCAGCCACAGAAGAAAGCCGATTGCTTCGGGCAGCCTTGAAAGCCCAGGCGATACACAATTATCAGACCCATCGCTTGGATATTGGGAAGCGCTGGGGCGGGATTACCCTTCAATTTCGGCCCAAGGTGGTGATCCATGACCAGGAAGCCGCGATTGCAGCACTGTCCGAGTTCTACCTGGTCGATGGCGAGACTGGTGAGGCGATTCCGCTCGTGACCTATACGCCGGTCATTGATGAAAAGGCGGTGCGCGCCTTTATTGAGAGCCAGCGTGGCGCCCATCGCAATTGGCCGGATGCAATTCATACGACCCCAGCGCCGCACGGGTGGCCTGGCATCATTACATTGCAATCGGAGGATGATGCGGATGCCTGGGTGCTGGCGGTATCCAAACACGCGGACGGGGAAAACACCGCATAATGGGGTATTGTCACCACCTTACGCGCAAGCTGTTGACAAGAAAGCGCGGATCGGGTACACTACATGTCAGCGGTTCATCGACAGATCGATGGTGGCGGGACGAGGGGCTATCTCCCTCGTCCCGCTTTCTTGTGCCTGAATCGATGCAATGATCTCGGCAGCCGTCTCTGGGCCATTCACAAAGCCCTGCACAAGCTCCAGCGCATAGGGTTGTAAGCTGAGGCCGCTCCAGCCACGATCACTCATCGGGTGGGTGTCGAGCAAGCCCGCCAGCATGGGATCGCTTTTTTTGCAGTGGAAGGCGAACCGCGCGAATGGCGATTCGATATAGACCACGGTATCGGCATAGTCCCCATAGGGATGCGGCGCTGCCCACCACTCCCCCAGCCCCATCCGTACATGCCCAATCGCGACATTGAGCAGAATCACTTTGGCAGCGTAGAACTCGGCGGCGCGCTCTGGCTGCACTTTCGCTGCGGCGTTGGCCAGCAGCGTCACCAAGCACCAGCCGGTGCAGCCGACCGTCTGTAAATAGCGCCGGTAGGCAGATGGCAGATCGAACGCGGCAAGCACCAGGTCGGTGGCAGCGTTGAACTCCTCGCGAGTTGCATAATAGGCAATCAAGGGCTGGCCAGCGGCGGCCCGGCGCTCATTGGCGGCGATCACGTCGTTTAAGGTGGGATAGTTCATGAGATCCTCCATTGTAACTGTTACAATCGCCACGCTCACCGCTCAACCATGTACATAATGAAGAGTACTCGCTGTGTTTGGGCCGGGTCGCTGGGATCCTCGCTGCCATAGTGCAGATCGGGCGCGTAGTATTCGATTTTCCAGCACATCAGCTCGCCCTGGTATTCGAATGATCCATAATCGCGCTCCCCATACGGATTATTGTCAGGCGTGAAGGTGTTGAAATCGCGCACCAAGCGGTAAATGGCGGCTTGGTCTGCTGGCTTGAGGGTGCTGACCGCCTCAGACAAGGTGATCAAGCCGTTTCGCCCACGACGGCACTGATCATTTAACTCTGCAATCTTTGCTGCTCTCTCTGGATTCTCTGACATGCGCTTCTCTCTTGCCTACCGCAGGGCCTCAAACACGAGCTGCATTGCCTGGTCCCACTGGCCGGCCAGCGCGGCCGCGCGGATGGCCGGGGCGCG
>LJCR01003750.1 GCA_001399705.1 Kouleothrix aurantiaca | reverse complement strand
ATGCACACCAACGCAAAAGGCGACCGATTTGTTGGTCGCCTTTTGCGTTGTAGATGTGTGAGAATTTGACCACAAATGAACGAAAACGAAACTCTGTGGCCTCTGTGCGCTCTGTGGCTCGATCCTCTTCGTTGCTCTGGCTTAATCGCCTACAGCAGGCTTTCCTCAAGCTGCCGCCGGCCGTTGCCATTGGCGGGCCGTGGGGCTGGCGCGGGGGCGCGATTTTGTGCTGGCGGCATCGGCGCTTCTTCCTCATAGCCGGGGCCGGCCGCCTGCTCCTCGCCAATGCCAATCATCTTCGAAGTCGTCACCGACCATGCCAGCGTCTGGTCGATCAGCGAGGGGCCGCCGTGCCCATCTTCGATCAGCGCAGCCCACTCGCGCTTGATCCAGTTCGCGCGCACATAATCCTTCGTCACCGGCGTGGGAATCACCGCAATCGGCGGGGTGATTTCTTTGGTCTGGCCGTTGCTGCCGCGCGCGACTTCCTGGCCCGGGCCGAGC
>LJCR01003746.1 GCA_001399705.1 Kouleothrix aurantiaca | reverse complement strand
GCGCTCGATCTCGCGCGGCTCCCAGCCGCTGCCGTGGCTCCACAGCACCAGCGCGTAGCGCCGGGCCGGGGCCGTCTGCGCCGCCCAGCTGATGAAATCGAGCAGCGTTTCCGGCGCGCCCGAGTCGATCGGCCCAAGATCGCTGCCGGGCGCCGCCATGCCAATCGCGCGCCGCACTGTGCGCGCAGGCGTGGCCTGCTGAACCAGCACCCGCACCCGATCGTTCAGCACAGCGCGCCCCATGCGCGCCACACTCATTTCCCCTACCTCAGCGGCATCGTTGTGGGTTGCCAGGTAGATCATCCAGGTCCAGTCGGCATCGTGCATACGCGCTCCTTGTGCAGATAGCAGATGGATATGGCGGCGTTAGCGGTTGGAGAACGGGCTGGCGGTGTCGTCGGGCGCGGGCACGCTGGCGAGGCCGTTGCTTCCCGCCTTCGTGGCGTCGAGTTGTTCGGCAAGCTCCAGGCGCGTGCGTTCGGCGGCGGCGCGCGCAGCGGCGGG
>LJCR01003749.1 GCA_001399705.1 Kouleothrix aurantiaca | reverse complement strand
GGTTGGCAGCCGGCGCGGCGGGGCAGGCCAATGCGCTCCATCACGGCGCGCACGCCAGCGGCATCGTAGGCCCAGATCGAGCCGCAGCCGATTGTGACGGCCAGCAGCGCCGCCACCACGCCGATCACCCAGCCGGGCATGCGCCGGGGCGCGGGCGAGCCGCCCAGCCCCTCGACTGGCGCGGCGGGCGCGATGTAGTGCAGGCGGTTGTACTCTTCCAGCGCGCCCGGCACGTCTACGCCCACAAACGTGGCGTAGCTGCGCAGCAGCTCTTCGGCCATGGCGCCGCGCGGCAGCAGCGAAAACTTTTCTTCCTCCATTGCCTGAATGTAGTGCATCGGCACCGACGGCTTGGTTTCCAGCTCGGCCTGAACGAGTGTGAGGCGCTTGCGCATGCGCGCGGCGTGGAGGCGCTGGCCCAGTGGCAGCTGCCCGATATCGCCCATATCAACGGCGTCTTCCGAGCGGGCGTCGCGCACCAGGCGGCCTTCTTCGCCATAGGAC
>LJCR01003747.1 GCA_001399705.1 Kouleothrix aurantiaca | reverse complement strand
GACACAAACAGGATCGAGCCGTTGTACTCGTTCAGCACCACTTCCGGCGCCTCGCGCGCGTTGATGTCGAGGTGGTGGGTTGGCTCGTCGAGCACCAGCAGGTTGCCGGCCATCAGCGTCAGCTGGGCCAGCGCCACGCGGCTGCGTTCGCCGCCCGAAAGGTCGCCCACGCGCTTGAACACATCGTCGCCACTGAACAGAAAGCGGCCCAGCAATGTGCGCGCCTCGGTTTCCTTGATCAGCGGCTTGATGCGGCGGATCTCGTCGAACACGGTTGCGTCCATCTGCAAGCCCTCGTGGGCCTGGGCGTAGTAGTTGATCGCGACCTTGTGGCCCAGGCGCACCTGCCCACGCACCGCCGGGTGGTCGCCAACGATAGTGCGCAGCAGGGTGGTTTTGCCGCTGCCGTTCGGCCCCATCAGCGCCACGCGCTGGCCGCGCCCCATTTCGAGGTTCGGGCATTTGATCAGCACGGTGGCATGCTGGGGCGCGGCCAGCGCGTGG
>LJCR01003745.1 GCA_001399705.1 Kouleothrix aurantiaca | reverse complement strand
CGAGGCGGGCAAGCTCGGCGGCGCGGCGCTCGACGTCACCGACCCCGAGCCGCTCCCGGCCGATAGCCCGCTCTGGGGCTTTGAGAACGTGCAGATCACGCCGCACATCTCGGGCATGAGCGCCAACTACGACGCGCTCACCGCCGACCTGTTTGCCGAAAATCTGCGCCGCTACCTGGCCGGCGATCCGCTGCTTAATCTCGTCGATCGCGAGCGTGGGTACTGAGACCAAATCCGGGTAAAGGCAATTCTTTTATCGTTCTGTATTTGGTATGCCGATCTTTGAGTCGCAGTTGAAAGACTGGCACCCTTCGATACGGCCTTCGGCCGGGGCACCCTATGGGTCCAGGATGCCGGTGCTCGGTTCTGCAGTTTATCGGTTCTTGTTCTCGGTTCTTGGTTCTCGGTTCTCGGTTCTTGGTTCTCGGTTCTCGGTTCTTGGTTCTCGGTTCTTGCTTCTCGGTTCTCGGTTCCCGGTTCTCGGTTCTCAGTTCGTGCTTCTCG
>LJCR01003742.1 GCA_001399705.1 Kouleothrix aurantiaca | reverse complement strand
CGGTGTTCGAAATCTCGCGGGAGCCGCCGGCCGGCTTTGGCTTCCCGCCACCAGTGAATGGCGTGCAGCAAAGCCGCGTCGATCGCTACCGCAGCGCGCGCGACTACCCGAATATTGCGCTGCTGCGCGTGGCCGTGCCGCAAGCGCAAATCGCCGATGCGCTGAATCGCTTCCGGCAGCAGCGCCCGGTGCTCGACTCGCTGGAGCTGATTTTGCGCTGGCTGGGCTTTGTGTGGGGCGTGGGCGCGGGCAACTGCAACCCGCTCTACGATGGCATGGGCATTCCCGCCGCCGCCATGCTGGAGATCGTCTTTGGCGCAGTGGGCTTCGACCTGACGCCCGGCCTGGAAAGCCGATCGAGCTGCCCTGAGGCGATCTGGCAGGCGGCGAAGTGGTGGTACGAGTACTACGAGCAGGAAGCCAATAAAAGCCTGGTTGGCGCGTACTACATCGGCAACGAGCTTGGCGACCCGATCTAGTGCGCTTTCAGCGCAGGGGTTGGGGG
>LJCR01003744.1 GCA_001399705.1 Kouleothrix aurantiaca | reverse complement strand
GGAGAGCTGCGCGCCGCGCGGCACCGACGGAGTAACCTGCAAACCGAGAATCAAGAACCAAGAACCAACTCGGATCACTGATTCTCAGGAAATGGTCGCAGGGCATCTCTCAGGTTTGCGGACAGAGGTCAGGCACCCGGCCTGATGCTGTTCGCTTTTTGATTCCTGGGAACTATGGAACGCTGGCGGCTGATCATCGACGCGCCCCGCGATGGCGCACGCAATATGGCACGCGACGAGGCGCTGGCCTGGGCTGGCGCGCCGCCGACGCTGCGGCTCTACGCCTGGCAGCCTGCCTGCCTTTCGCTTGGGCGCTTTCAGCGCAGCGGTGAGATCGACCGGGCAGCATGCGGGCGAGCGGGCGTGGCAATTGTGCGGCGTCCTTCGGGCGGGCGCGCGCTGCTGCACGATGCCGAGCTGACCTACGCGGTAATCGCGAGCGAGCATCACCCGCTGCTGGGCGGCAGCTCGATCCTCGCCAGCTATCGCCAGATCAGCCTGGCGC
>LJCR01003743.1 GCA_001399705.1 Kouleothrix aurantiaca | reverse complement strand
TTTTATGTTTACAAGAAAAAGAACTAAATGCTGGTGGAAGGAAACTACTGGTTAAAAACAGAGTAAAGCCTAATTGGTTGATGACAAATGACAAGTGAAAATACTGAAACAGAATTAAACCTAAACTATGACTAAGCAGAATACCAAGCTTGATAATGACTTCAAGAAAATGAATCAAAACATAAACTTAACTTGTCCAATTCTTTCATCAAAGGTATTTTGGGAGAGCTTGAGAAATGGTCAACTAAGTATACAAATTCTCCTAACTAAATAATTAAACAATCAAATTATAATGAGACAACATTTTATCCATGATTAAAGATTTGTGGAAACATATTTGGAGAAAAATATTGTTAACATCATAAGATCTCTACTCTAAGACTAGCTCCTAACCCTATTCTGCAACTTAGTTTGACACCACTACACTCCACTCAAAGGTTATATATTTTTAGAATAGTCCTTTGAGGAAAGGTTTGTTTGTGAGATGATAAAAGAAGTTGCAGAA
>LJCR01003741.1 GCA_001399705.1 Kouleothrix aurantiaca | reverse complement strand
GAAGAGAAAGAGAAGATTTTGCCGGTGTTCGCCGCTTGGTATTGGGCGAACACCGGCGTTTTTATTTGCCGTATTCAGTTGTCAGGTGTCAGAGGTCAGAAGCTTCTGGCTTTTGGAAAGCCTGCGAGAACAACGACCTCTGCTCCATTTATCAGCAAACTCCTTAACCCCACTCCCTATCTCCCATCCCCGCGCCGAAGGCGCTTTACGGGGTCAAGCGCGTCAGGTCGCGCGGGAACAGCGTGGTTTCGCGGATGTTCGGCGCTTCGACCAGCCGCGCCACCCAGCGCTCCAGCCCAATCGCGAAGCCGCCGTGTGGCGGCATGCCGTGCTTGAAGGCTTCCAGATAGCCCGTGAACGAGTCCGCGCTCAGGCCGCGCTCGGCCAGCACCGCCAGATAGTCCTCGTAGCGGTGCAGGCGCTGCCCGCCCGACACCAATTCCAAGCCGCGAAACAGCAAGTCGAAGCCGCGCGAGTAACCCGGGCGCGCCGGGTCGGGGTGGGTG
>LJCR01003740.1 GCA_001399705.1 Kouleothrix aurantiaca | reverse complement strand
ACGGGGTAGCCCGGACTCCATTGCAGGGAGAAAGACATTGCCTGAGGCGGTGGCGAGGCGGAGCGTACTGGTGATTGCAACAACGATAACGGTCGCAATCCGACTGGCGGTAAATGCGTTTGATTGAATAATCACGACCGGACGGCGATAGCCAGCAGCAGAGCCGTTTGGGTCGGTAAGGTCGGCCCACCAAATATCACCACGCTCCATCACCAATCTTCTTTCGGCAATATCGCTGCTTGTGCGGCACGAAAGCAGGGTCAAGTGTGCTCGGCTCGTCGCTATATAGGTGATTAAGTGCTTCGGTAATGTCTTGCTGCCGGTGGGCTTGCAGGTAGAGTTCGAGGGCGCGGGCATATAGTTCACTTCGGGAGAGACCGCGAGCTTGAGCGAACTGTTCCGCTTCGTGAAAAAGCGGATCGGGAAGGGAAATTGCTGTTTTCATATCAGGCAGTATAACCACAGTTATACCGTCCGTCAAGGCAGTTTTGCGAAGCGGCACCAGG
>LJCR01000374.1 GCA_001399705.1 Kouleothrix aurantiaca | reverse complement strand
CAAACAGCACCAGGTCAGAGCGCGGAATGAACTCGCGCGTCAGCTCCTCGTGGCGGCGAATGATCGCGTTGGTGCCAGGCGTATCGACAATCGTGAGGCGCTTGAGCACATCGGCCGGGAAGCCGCGCTCCATCAGGAATTCCTCGACGTTATGCTCGCCGGGCTCGGCTGCGTAGCGCAGCAGGGTGATGCGGTCGGTGGTGGGCGTGACGCCCTCGGTCACCACTTTGTCGCCCAGCAGCGCGTTGATAAAGCTCGACTTGCCCGAGTTGAACTCGCCAGCGATCACCAGCAGAAACAGCTCATCCAGGTGGGCGATGGTGTCGTCGAGCGTGCGATTATCGGCAGGCGCGACATCGGCGCCAAAGCGGGTGAGCGCCCCGCGCAAGGCCGCCAGCGCCGCTCGCTCCTGCTCGAGCAAGGCTTCCTGGCGCTCGGTGAGCATTTTGCGGCGGTTGAGCAGCCCCAGCATGGATTTTGTATTTGTCATGGATTGCTTTCCACTATGCGCGGCCGGGCGCTTCGCCGCCCCGGCGGGCATGGTCGCTAGTGTATCATTGAATAATCGTTGTGTGCAAGCGTGAACAATTCTTGTTCTTGCCTTGTGTAGTGCAATTTTCTTGCCCCCAGTGCGGCGCGCTGCACTGCCCGCCGCATCACTTTCGGAATCGCGGGTGGCGGGATGTATTAAATCGCTTGCCCGTGGCTCTCTTTACTATCACACTGCTTATGGATAGGAGTGACACCGCAGGCGAAAGGGGATTGCCTGGCCGAGGGCGCGCCTTGCCCGCCGCTGCTTCCGCCACTTGCGGAAAGCGCGGCATGCGCTCCGGCTGCCGTTCTGCAAGCACGCGCCTCTTACGCTGGCGCGTGGCCCTATCCTCATGGAACAGGAGAAATCGATGCGACGGTCTCTGGTTCGGTTTGGCGGGGCAGTGGCGGCCCTGCTGGTGGCGCTCGCGGTGGCTGGCGGTGCGGCTGCGGCGCCAGGTGGCCCGGGCGCGAAGGCGCGCGCGTTTCTGGTGGCGAATGGTGCGCGCTACGGCCTGCGCGGCGATCTGTCCGACCTGCGCGATGCCGCAGTGGTCGCGTCGCCGGGCGGCACCCATGCGCATTTCCAGCAAGTGGTGGGCGATGTGCCGGTTGAGGGCGGCGTGCTGAATGTTGGCCTCGACAGTGCGGGGAATGTGCTGCTGGTGGCGAGCGACTACAAGGCCAACGTGCCCGCAATTTCCACCAAGCCGGCCAGCCCGGCGGCGGCGGCAATCGCCGCGGCGCGCCAGTCGCTTGGCGCCGGGGCGCAGGCCGTGCGCAGCGAGCTGGTGGTGTATGCCGAGGGTACGGCCGCGCTGGCGTGGAAGATCGCGCTCAGCAGCGACGACCCCCCCGGATCGTGGGATGTGTTTGTCGATGCGCAGCATGGCGCGCTGCTGGCCACGCGCAACACCCTGCGCCAGGCCGATGGCCGTGTTTTCAACCCCAACCCGGTTGTGACGCTGCAAAACAACAGCCTGCGCGACCAGAATAATTCGGCGGCGGCGGTTCCATCGAACGGCTATAGCGTTGTGACGCTGCTTGGCCTGGACAGTTCGGGCTACCTGCGCGGCTCGTATGCCAACGCCACCGCCAAGCTCAAGCGGGACAACGCCTTTGCCAGCAACCTGTCGTTCCAGTACGATCGCTCGAACGTGCGCTTTGAGCAGGTGATGGCCTACTACCACATCGACCGCACGCAGCGCTATATTCAGTCGCTTGGCTTTGCCAATGTCAACAATCGCCAGCAAACGGTTGTCGCAAACGGCACCACCGCCGACAACTCGTTCTACAGCCCGTCGACCAAGCAGATCACGCTTGGTACCGGCGGCGTGGACGATGGCGAGGATGCCGACGTGATTGTGCACGAGTACGGCCACTCGGTGCAGGACAACCAGGTGCCGGGCTTTGGCAGCACCAGCGAGGGCGGCGCGATGGGCGAGGGCTTTGGCGACTACCTGGCCTTCACCATGAGCGAGGCGGGGCAGACCGGCAGCTACCGCGCCTGTGTCGCCGAGTGGGATGCAACTTCGTACTCCAGCAGCACCCCGCCCTGCCTGCGGCGCCTGGATGGCAACAAGGTGTACCCCACCAATATCGCCAACGAAGTGCATGCGGATGGCGAAATCTGGTCGCGCGCGCTGTACGACATCTGGAACGCGCAGGGCAAGACAATCGCCGACCGGCTCGTCCTCCAGAGCCATTTCTACCTGACGCCCAGCGCCAACTTCACGGCCGGCGCCAACGCCATCATCACGGCCGATCGCGCGCTCTACAGCGGCACGCACGAAACAAGCCTGCGCAGCATTTTCTCAGCGCGCGGCATTCCGGTGACCATTCAGTAGGAAGCAGGAGACAAGGGCTAACGGTTTACTTGAGCTGAAAAGCGAAAAGGCAGTCGGGGCGGCTTGCTTGCCCCGGCTGCCTTTGTGTTGTGTCTGCCCACTGCCTACTGCGCACTGCCCGGCTTGCAGTAGCGGTCGAGCCATTCCAGCGTGCGCGCCATATGGTCGGCGCGGTGGGCCGGCTCGCCGGCGCGGGTTAGCTCGTGGCCCTCGCGCGGGTAGCGCACTAGCTCCACCACCTGGCGGCGGCGGCGCAGCAGCGCGAATAGCTGCTCGGCCTCGCTGATTGGCACGCGGTAATCGTGCTCGCTGTGCAGCAGCCGCAGCGGCGCGCTGATCTGGTGGGCGTAGGCGAGCGGCGAATGCTTCCACAGCTTCTCGGGCATATCCCAGGGGTAGCCGTCGAACTCATACTCGATCAGCTCGTGGGCGTCGCTGGTGCTGTGCTGCGTCAGCAGGTTATAGACGCCGCGCGCCGCCACGCCGCACGCGAAACGATCGGTGTGCGCCAGCAGCCACGCCGTCATATAGCCGCCATACGAGCCGCCCGTCACACCTATGCGCGCCGGGTCGATGCCACCCAGCGCAATCACCGCGTCGATGCCGGCCAGAATGTCGGGCGCGTCGGCAAAGCCCCAGTTGGCATGAATCGCGTCGCGCCAGCGCTCGCCATAGCCCTCGGAGCCGCGCGGGTTGCAGAAAAACACCACGTAGCCGCGCCCGGCGGTGGCCTGCAGCTCGTGCCACATATGGCGGAAGCCCGGCGCCCACATGTAGTGCGGGCCGCCGTGGATATGCACCGCCAGCGGGTAGCTCTGCGCCGGGTCGAAGCCGGGCGGATGGAGCAGCCAGCCCTGCACTTCTTCGCCGTCGGGCGCGTGGTAGAGCAGCTCTTGGAAGGCGACGGTGGCGCGGCCGGCCAGCAGTGTGCGGCTGAAGTGCGTGAGCTGCACCTCGTGGCCGTCGGCGTGGCGGAAAAACAGCTCGCACGGGCTGGTGCCACTGCCGGCAACAAAGGCGATGCCGCCGGGTGCCGGGTCGAACGCCTCGACGAAGCGATCGGCTGCGGGGATCAGCGGCGGGGGCGTGGGTTGCGCCATTGTTGAATCGCCAGCCTCAGGCGTTGCTGTGCTGCCGGCATTTATTTCCAAACGTGCGCAATACAAGGGTTGTGTGCCGCGCCAGTTGGCGGTAAACAGCACACCCGCGCCGTCGGGCTGCCAGCGCAAGGCTTCGGCGTTCAGGTCGGCGCCGCCCGAGATGTCGTGCAGCGCGCCGCCGCTCGCCGGCATAATGGCGATGTGCGCGCCCGCAGCGAGCGGGCGGTCGTCGGCGCGGCGGCGCAGCGCGATCCACGCACCATCGGGCGAGGGCTGCGGGTCGTAGTAGGAAAAGCCGGCCTCGCTCAGGCGCTCGGCCTCGCCGCGCCCGCTCGGCGGCACCGGCAGGCGCAAGATATCGTAGAAGGCGAAAATCGCGTCGGCCTCGGGGTCGCGGGTGGCGGTGGTGAGAATGGCGCTGCCGTCGGGCATCCAGGCGGGCGCGCCGTGGTGCATGTCGCCGTCGCTCAGGCGGCGCGGCGCGGCGGGTGGCGCGTCGTCGTCAGCAGGGATGTCGAGCAGGTACACATGCACGCGCCGGTCGTCGAAGAAGCTGGTGCCGGCGCGGTAGGGCAGCCGCGTCACCACGCGTGGGTCGAAGCGCTCGGCTTCGGCGTGGGCGCGCGCGGC
>LJCR01003739.1 GCA_001399705.1 Kouleothrix aurantiaca | reverse complement strand
AGCGCTGACATCGCATTTGTACTGCATGTGATACCAAATACGGATGATTACTTCTGAATTGTCATGCTGAGCCCTTCGGCTTCGCTCAGGGTTACACTCCGCGAAGCATCTCTCCACGCTCTGAATAGGAGATTCTTCACTCCGCTGGCGCTTCGTTCAGAATGACAAAATGTAAGTGTTTACCCGAACTTGGTATGAGAGCATTGGACCTGGCAGAGTGGGTTTGAACTGCGCCCAGCTGCCGAACAATATCTGTACGCCACCAAACGACGCCCGGGCGACGGCGCGTGGCTGGCCAGAAGGAGTGACTGGCAATGCACACATGGTTGCGAAGAGCTGCCCGCTTGCTGGCGAGCCTGGCGGCGATCTACTGTGCTGGCGTGGTTGTTCTGGCCGTGCTGTGGCTGGCGGGTGTGCGCGCCACATGGTGGCTCAACCTGGCGCAGATCTTCGCCCTGTACCTGTGCGCGCCGGTGCTGGTGCTGGCCCCGCTGGCCTGGCGTGCG
>LJCR01003737.1 GCA_001399705.1 Kouleothrix aurantiaca | reverse complement strand
GCGACCCCGAGTACGAGCTGAATCCGCCCGCTACACCCTTCCCCATGACCACAAACTTTCGCGTGCTGGGCGGCACGCTGCCGCGCCTGAAGTTTGGCCGCGCCTACCGCCTGCGCGCCCGCACCGTCGACCTGGCGAACAACAGCCTCGCGCCCGACGACGCGCTGGCCGGGCTGCTGGAAGACCTGGCCGCGCTGCCGCGCCGAACCAATCTCCAGCCAGGCCATGTGGTCTACCTGCGCTACGAGCCGGTGCCCGCGCCCTTGCTGGCCGCCCGCGACGAGCGCGCCGTGACTGGCCCCGGCTCGGCGCTCGACCGGCTGGTAATCCGCAGCTTCAACAGCGACCCGAGCCTGGATGCCAGCGCCGCCGACCCGACCTGGGCGCGGGCGACCGGCACATCATCCCGCCGCGCGCCACCGTCGACATGGCCGAAAAACTGGGCATGTTCGACGATGCGAGCGGGCGCGTGAATGGCGACCCGGCCATGTGGGATCTTATTCGCC
>LJCR01003738.1 GCA_001399705.1 Kouleothrix aurantiaca | reverse complement strand
GGCGTTCATCCCACGCTCGATTCGCTCTCTTGTGACTGTACTGCTTCCTTATGCCAAAAAGACAGAAAGCGCCGTTCGAGATCGAGACACGTTTTCGCCTAAGACTCGCCCAACGAGTTGGCATTCAGCTGCCGCGAGCGCGCTAGTAGTAGCGTTCAAAATAGCACCGATCTCATGCGCGAAGCGGTCTGCTGCAATGCCGGGTTAGGCGCATAGGGACTATTGGATTCGCGTGACGATCAATGCGGCCGTAGTGGGTGTTGTGAGCACCTCTGTTCCTACCACACGTGGATTGGCAAACGCGAACTCACGCTTATAATCGATAGTGCCTTCCCAATCAAGCGGCCATAACCCAACGGGCGTCAGATCATCCATCACGATCTGACCACCGATGGTGAGTAATTCTGTGACCGCATCCCAATTGGCATACGCCAAATCGGCCCGTGGTGTCGCATCCATGAAGAGCAGATCAAAGGGTTCGTTGCGATGCATGACAGTATGCCAAT
>LJCR01003736.1 GCA_001399705.1 Kouleothrix aurantiaca | reverse complement strand
CGGCCAGATGATGCAGGCGCAGGGCCAGCACGACGCCGCGCACGAACGCTTCGCCCTGGCCGACGCGGCCCTGCGCAGCGGCGCGCTGCCGCCCCTGACTCAGAAGGAGCTGGAAGGCTGCCGCGCGCTGTTCTGGCTGCGCAGTGGCGAGCTTTCCTCTGCCACACGCTGGGCTGAAACGTACATCCCAAGTGACGCGCCTCTCACACCCTACGACTACCCGCGCATCGCGCTTGCGCGCACGCTGATCGCCGAGGGCAAGGCTGCCCGCGCCGCAACAATGCTCGCGCAGCTCGCCGCCGAAGCGGAAGACGCTGGCTACGGGCGTTTTCAGATCTGGGCGCTGCTGCTGGAGGCGCTGGCCCACCACATGGAGAACGACACGCCACGCGCGCTGACAGTACTCGAACGCGCGCTCGCGCTGGCCTTGCCAGAAGGCTACACGCGCCTGTTTGCTGACGAAGGCGCGCCAATGGCTGCGCTGCTGCGCGCCGCGCAGGGGCGCGG
>LJCR01003731.1 GCA_001399705.1 Kouleothrix aurantiaca | reverse complement strand
CTGCCGAAGCATATGACAGCACCGCCGAAGCAGATGGCGGCGTGGCGACGACCGGCGACCGACAACCGACCACGGCAGATGCTGCCGAGCTTGAAGAAGTAGCTGCCGAAGCAAAAGAAGTGCCTGCCGAGCTTGAGGCAAGTGCTGCCGAAGCATATGACAGCACCGCCGAAGCAGATGGCGGCGTGGCGACGACCGACCCTTCGACAAGCTCAGGGCAGGCGGACGGACAACCGACCACGGCAGATGCTGCCGAGCTTGAAGAAGTAGCTGCCGAAGCAAAAGAAGTGCCTGCCGAGCTTGAAGAAGTAGCTGTCGAAGTATATGATGCCACTGCCGAAGCGAATGGTGCGCTGCCGGAAAGCGAGATACTGCCCGCCACAACGCCCGCGCTTCCGCCCGACAATCCGCGCGACGGCCAGCCCGCGCTGGCACTGCCCGAAGATGGGCCGCTCGATGGTGGCGCGGCGCATTCCAACGGCAAGCACGCCTCGCCGGTCGCCAGCG
>LJCR01003734.1 GCA_001399705.1 Kouleothrix aurantiaca | reverse complement strand
CGCTCAAGCTGCGCAGCCAGCTCAATGACGCCCGCGAGCGGCTGGATGCCCAGCGCAGCAGCCTGGCCGCGCAGCTTGAGCGCGCCAGCGAGCTCGACCGCCTGCGCTGGGAAGGCGAGATGATCTACGCCTTTCTGCACACGCTCACAGCCGGCCAGATCGCGCTGGAGGTGGAAGGGCGCACGATCGCGCTTGACCCGCGCCAGAGCGGCGTGGAAAACGCCCAGGAGCGCTTCCGCGCCTACGACAAGGCCAAGGGCGCGCTGGCCGGCGTGCCCGAGCGCCTGCGCGAGGTTGAAACGCGCCTGGCCGGCATCGACCAGACGCTGGCGCTGCTGGAGCTGGCCGATGGCTTCGAGCAGATCGAGGGCATTGCGCGCGAAATGCTTGAGCAGGGGCTGGTGCGCCCCAACAGCCGCCGCCCCGCGCCCAAAACGCGCCGCCAGCCGCCGCTGCGAGTCGTCTCGCCCGAGGGCTACACGATCTATGTTGGGCGCAGCGCCGGCC
>LJCR01003732.1 GCA_001399705.1 Kouleothrix aurantiaca | reverse complement strand
TCGCTGGACAGCGAGCACAGCGTGTGGGAAGAGATTTCGGAGAAGAACGAAATTCTGGCGCTGGGCAGCCGCAAAATGCAATCGCGCGCGTATGTTGCCAGCTTCAACTTCCTCGGCTCCGACCAGCAGAAAAAGGTGGGCGTGCTTTCGGGCGGCGAGCGCAACCGCGTGCTGCTGGCGAAAATGCTCAAGCAGGGCGCGAACGTGATCATGCTCGACGAGCCGACCAACGACCTGGACGTAAACACGCTGCGCGCGCTGGAAGAAGCGATCGAGCAGTTCGCCGGCTGCGCAATTGTGGTCTCGCACGACCGCTGGTTCCTCGACCGGGTGGCGACGCACATCCTGGCCTTCGAGGGCGAGAGCAACGTGCGCTGGCACATTGGCAACTTCTCCGACTACGAGGACGACCGGCGCAAGCGGCTGGGCAAGGACGCCGACACGCCGCACCGGATCACCTATCGCAAGCTGCATCGCTAGGTGGGGATGGGGGTTGGAGGATGGGGG
>LJCR01003735.1 GCA_001399705.1 Kouleothrix aurantiaca | reverse complement strand
TAGCTATAGGCAACAAGAATGGTGATCAAACCATTCGCATCACCATCGGCACGCTGCCGGCGCGCATCGGCATTGCCACCATCAGCTTCAAGGTGCGCATCAAGAACCCGGTGCCCGCCAGCATCACCCAGGTTTCGAACCAGGGCGTCGTCAGCGGCGACTTCCCCAGCCTCGCCACCGACGACCCCGACACGCTGCCACTGGGCGACCCGACCATCACGCCGATTCGGCTCGACCCGGCTATCAGCGCCGACAAAACCGTCAGCCTGGCGGTCGATGCCGACAACGATGGGCGCGTCACGCCCGGCGACACGCTCCAGTATCGCGTGATCATCACCAGCCGTGGCAACATCCCGGCGCTGGCGCTGGTCTACACCGACACGCCCGACCCGAACACCACGCTGGTTCCCGGCTCGGTCAGCACCAGCCTGGGCAGCGTGCAGAACGGCAACGCCGGCACACCACCTGTGCGCGTCGCCATTGGCGATCTGCCGCCCGGCGCAAATG
>LJCR01003733.1 GCA_001399705.1 Kouleothrix aurantiaca | reverse complement strand
GCAGCACGCCGGTACGGCAGGGGCAGATCAGCACGGTCTACCCCGCGCCGATCGCCCCGCAGCAGCCAGCCGCCCCGGTTGATCGCTCGGCCACGGGCGACACAACGCGGCTGTAAACGCACAGGAGTCAGGAGTCGGGGGTCAGAAGTCAGGGGTTCTGAATAACGCTCGAACATAACAAGGCGCGAGTGGATTTGCCACTCGCGCCTTGTTATTTCTTTATGAAACGACGCACTACGCAATATGAAGCATATTTTTTCGTAGTGCGTTGTGCGTAACAACTGAGGCATCCACCCATCCCCTACCTCCCAACCCCCATCCCCTGCGCACTTGCGCGCCTACTACTCGTCTGGCGGGAAGAGCGCCGCGCCCCAGCGCTGCCAGTTTGGCACCGGCACGGCTGTGGGAACGGGCGTGGCCGCCGCCTGGGCAGAGGTAGGCGTGACTTGCGGAAAGCTCGGCAGGATCACGGTGTCGCCTTCGCGGGCGTAGCCGCGCTGCTCGCGC
>LJCR01003730.1 GCA_001399705.1 Kouleothrix aurantiaca | reverse complement strand
CCAGCAGCAGCACGCCCCAGGCGTCGTGCCCGGTGATGGCGAGCAGCAGGGTAGGCGGCGTGGCCTCGACCACCGCCAGACTCAGGTAGTAGATGATGCGCTGCCATGAAAGCATGGGCGGGACCTTTACCAGTAGTCAGAAGTCAGGAGTCGGGAGTCAGCTTTTTGACCAAAGACGAAAGACGAATGACCAAGATAGCTGCTTCGTCCTTCGTCATTGGTCGTTCGTCAGTTGTCGTTCGTCATCCTTCATACAGCTCGGCGTGCAGAAACGGCGCGAGCGCGCGGCAAAATACATCGTTCAGTGCCGACTCGCGGGTGATCAGGCCGCCGGTGAGGTAGCCAATTGCGCCTTGCTTCTGCTTGATGTTGCTGGTGCCAAGCAGCTCGTCCATCAGCGTGCCCAGCTCGGCACCGGCGCGCAACTGCGCGACAAAGCGCGGCGGCACCAGAATTTGCCCGCCACGCGCAAGCGACTCGCGCTGCCCATCCACAATTGCGACCACGC
>LJCR01000373.1 GCA_001399705.1 Kouleothrix aurantiaca | reverse complement strand
ACAGAAGAAGGTGCGGAGACGCTGGCAAGTGAAAGTAACGACATACAGGCCAGCAGCCGGACCGCTGCCAGCGAGCGCTTGAATAACGCGCTGCCCGCCGCAAGCGATCAGCAATCGTCATAATTCTCTCATCCGATTGCCTTGCGGGGTGCGATCCTTCGTGCTATGATCGCGTGCGGAGATTGAGATGACATCGGAGCGTATGTCCAGCGATTCCGCACAAATCAGCGAGCGCGAGCGCGATATTTTGCGCCTGGTGGCCATGGGCGCCACCAACCAGCAAATCGCCAACCAGCTGAACATCAGCATCAACACCGTCAAGGTTCATCTTCGAAATATTTTCGAGAAAATTGGCGCCGCGTCGCGTACCGAAGCAACGGTCTTTGCCATTCGGCAGGGGCTTGTGCAGCTCGACCGCACGCCCGAGGCGGCTTTGCCCACTCCGTCAATAGATGTGCCCCCCGACGATACCAGCGCTGTGGTGCCAATCGAAGTATCTTCGACGCTTCCCAAAGCTTTTCCTGCTGCAAGCACCAGTGCACCGGCCGACTCGCCCCTGATCCAGCTGGCTTCCGCAGAGCCGACGACCCTGGCTGAACCCGCGCCGCTGCCTGCTGATGCCGGTGTGGTGGGCGCCGCTGGCAGCTCTGGGCGCGCGCGTCTGCTGCTCTTCGCCGCACTCGGGCTTGTGGTTCTGCTGGCCGGCGTAGTCATCTACCTGCTTCTACAGCGACAAGCGCCCAATCCCATCGCCTCCCCGACACCAGCGCAATCCGCGCCATCAAGCCGCTGGAAACCGCATAGCGCCTGGCCAGAACCTCGCACCGATTTTGCCATCGCCGCAGCCGACAACAAGCTCTACCTGATTGGCGGTGCGCAGGGCGATACCGTGAGCGCAGCTGTTGATCGCTACGACCCGAGCAAAGATCAGCTTGTGGCGCTGAACGCCAAACCCAGCGCAGTGCGGAATGTGCGCGCCGTCACGCTTGGCGGTAAAATTTATGTGCCAGGCGGGGAAACGCAGGATGGGAAAGTGCTTGCCATCTGCGAGGCCTACGACCCGCGCACCAAGCAGTGGGAAAGCCTGCCGCCGCTACCTGGGCCGCGCAGCCGCTATGCGCTGGCCGATTTCGAGGGCCAGCTCTACCTTTTCGGCGGATGGGATGGCACCAGCTACCGAGGTGAGGTGTTTGTGTTCGACCCACGCGCCAAAACATGGGCGGAAAGCACGCCAATGCGCACATCGCGTGCTAATGCCGGGGCCGCCCTGGTTGAAGAGCGCATCTACGTCATTGGCGGCGAAAATGAAAGCGGCGCGCTAACCACTAATGAGCGCTTCGACCCAACCAACGACAGTGGCAGCGTGTGGGAAAGCGTCGTTCCCCTGAGCGAGCCAGTCGCTGCCCCGGCGGTTGTGGGAACCGTCAACAGCGTGCTCCTGTTCGACCCACAAAAGCGCACTGCCACTGAGTACAGCCCCACTGCCGACGCGTGGCAAACGCCAGTTCCTGTGCCGGCCGACATTGGCCTCTCGTCGCGGGCAGCCGCGCTCAGCACCAGCATCTTCCTCTTTGGTCCTGACGGCACCAAACAGCTCGGCGCCGTGAGCGAGTACCAGGTACTCTACTCTACACTGGTCCCCATTATCAACAACTAATTCTCAGGCGCAGAGAGAGCAGGCATCGTTCGCATATATGCTCAGGTAGGTATCAAAGAGGTGCCTGTAGGCAGGAGCCTGCCTCACTTCAGTGCATAGCCGCCCGCAATGCGCTATAGAACGGTGCGCGTGAAGCACGCTTCTGCAGCTATAGCCCCATCTGCGTGGCGGGTGATACCAAATTCGAGTAAACACTTGCATTTTGGTATTCTGAACGGAGCGCCAGCGAAGTTAAGAATCTCCCGTTCCCATAAGCGAGAGATGCTTCATGGAGTGTAATACCAAGTTCGGATAAAGACTTGTATTTTGTCATTCTGAATGGAGCGCGAGCGGAGTGAAGAATCTCCTATTCACGGCCACGAGAGATGCTTCGCTGCGCTCAGCATGACTATTTAGAAGCGATCATTTGTATTTGGTATAACTCTGAGCGAAGCCGAAGGGCTCAGCAGGACAATCCCAAAGTAATCATCCCTATCTGGTATGAATCAGCGAGAATATTTACCTCAAGGGGGCGGGGCGGCTTTGCTGCCCCGCCGTTTGTTTCTGGTGCTGCACCAATCGAAGTTGGGGGAAGCACAAGATGGTTGCGCAGAACAAGAAACAGGCCCCGCCAATGGCAGGGCCTGTTACGAACCAGTCTTCGACCGTGATAAAAAGTGGAGATTTTAACTACTGAACGTTGATGCCGTTGTAGTCTTCACCAGCCAGGATCGGACTGCCCGTGTAGATACGGACAATAACCGCCAGCTGCGCGCCGCTATCAGCGGTCACAATCGCACCACCGCCGAACTGAGCTGATGCACAACCATCGCCATAGATACCGAACCGACCACAAGCATCAAGGGCGTTACCGAGCGAAGGATTCGATGATGTCTTGGCACCGGCAGCGATAGTACCGATTGTGTGTGTACCCTTCACGACACCGTTGCGGTCAATGAACTTCACGGTGACGTTCGTCGCCGCCGCGCTACCGATGTTCTGGATAGCGATGCTGGTGCGCTGATCCTGGTTGACATTGCTGTCAGAAGCCCAGCGAACATACGGCAGAGCAACCTTCGCCGAACCATTGCCCTGAACGACACCCAAGAAGGCCGAGGTAATATTGGCACCAGTCACTTTACCGACTGCGACAAGCTGGCCCGAGGTTGTGGTGCTTTCGATAATAGCCGAGCCATTACCACCAGCCGGAAGCTTATTGCAGCCACTGATGCTCTGCTTGCCGCCAGCACCGATCGTGTATGGGCCATCGATCAGATCGGCTTTGCCCGTCTGCTTGTAGCGGACATTGAACGTCACGCTACTCGTACCTGCATTCTGCACGGCATAGGCCGTCGACTGGCCGCCGAAAGCATTGCACAGAGCAGAAGGCATGAACACCTTCGCGCCACTCTGCGAAGTACCCTCAAAACTCTTCGACCCACCATCAGTCGTGCTCAGCTCATTCACCGTCGCAACGATTTTCGCTGCGGTGGAGGGGTTCGACGAAAGCACAGCCGTTACAACAGCCGAACCGTTGAAACCATTCGGCAGCTGGGCAATCGTGCCAACATCGAAGTACTTCGCCGCGCCAGCCGGCAGGTTGTTCACACCTGCGGTCGCCGTTGGGGTCGAAGCGCCAATCGCATAGTACTTCACCGTCACGTTCACGGCCGACGACTCAGTGTTCTGCACCGAGAAGATCGTCGAGCTGCTGAACTGATTCTTAAGCACTGTTGCTACGAGCTGCTTAGCAGCGCCATCGGCCGCGCCAAAGCCGTTCGAAAGCGGGCGATTTTTCACACCACCAGTTGCGTCCAGCTGCACAATCGTCGCGATGACCGGCTGATCGGAAGACAGCACAGCCGAACCCTTAAATGAACCTGAAGTGATGGCAGTACCAACACTCAGCGAAGCGCTCGCGCCTGCAGCCAAGGTACCGGCCGAGAAGTTCTGAGCCGTGCCGTTATTCTCGGCGAAGAAGCTCACATTCACGGTCGCTACAGCGGAGCCAACATTTTGATACGTAATCGAGACCGAGAATGGCGTCTGGTAGGCCGAGGCAGCAAACGCTGCGTTTGGCACAATCGAAAAACACATCGCCATTACAATGCCCAAAGCAACGAGGAACCGTTTCATCCAAA
The DNA here is from genome assembly GCA_001399705.1 of Kouleothrix aurantiaca. Taxonomy (GTDB): domain Bacteria; phylum Chloroflexota; class Chloroflexia; order Chloroflexales; family Roseiflexaceae; genus Kouleothrix; species Kouleothrix aurantiaca. Next base: position 341 of record LJCR01000373.1, on the reverse strand, counting down.
AACCTCCTAAAAGCAATAACGGATTGGTCGAACGACAGGTTCGTTGTGGATACTATACCTGTACACCCACCCTTGCACTATACCTCGTGCGAGTAATTTTGGCGCTATTTTTAGGTTTTTCTCGCCTTTTACTCCGATAACCCGATCGGGTTATCTGTTCCTTTTACCTGATACTAAAGCCTCAAACCAATAACGTTACCAAATGTGCATGAAACTAATAGGAAAAGCAAATAAAAGTCGTACAATAGGGTACATGAGAAAACGAACATTTGACCTTGGTGATGAGGCCGTGCGCGCCCTCGAAGCCGCCTATCACGCAACCACCAATGGGCCTGAACGAA
>LJCR01003728.1 GCA_001399705.1 Kouleothrix aurantiaca | reverse complement strand
AGCCGGTGATCACCGGCTTCATTGGCGCGACCGAGCACGGCGCAACGACGACGCTCGGGCGCGGCGGCAGCGACTACAGCGGCGCAATTATTGGCGCGGCGCTCGACGCCGACGAGGTCGCGATCTACCCCGACGTCGACGGCGTGATGACGACCGACCCGCGCCTTGCGCCCGACGCGCGCGTCATCCCCACGATCTCCTTTGCCGAGATGGGCGAGCTGGCCTACTTCGGCGCGAAAGTGCTGCACCCGCGTACCATCCGCCCGGTGGTCGAGCACGGCATCCCGCTGCGCATCCGCAACACCTTCAACGCCGCGCACACCGGCACGCTGGTGGTGAGCGAGCCGGTGGCGAATGGCCGCCCGATCAAGGCTGTCACAACCATCCAGTCGATGAGCATGATCACCGTCGAGGGTCGCGGCATGATTGGCGTGCCCGGCGTCGCGGCGCGCACCTTCGGCGCGGTGGCCAGCGTCGGCCCAAACGTCCTGCTGATCTCGCAGGCGTC
>LJCR01003729.1 GCA_001399705.1 Kouleothrix aurantiaca | reverse complement strand
ATCACGGTGAACGCGGTCAACGCCGCGACCGCAATCGTCGGCGCGTCGTTGACCGCATTCACCGTGATGTTGACGGTCGCGACATTCGAGTCGAGTGTGCCGTCGTTCGCCTTGAAGGTAAAGCTGTCGGGGCCGCTGTAGTTGGCATTCGGCGTGTAGGTCAGATTCGGCGCGGTGCCAGACAGCGTGCCGTGTGCGGGCGAGCTGACCACGGTGTAGGTCAGGCTGCTACTCTCCACGTCGTTCGCGGCCAGCGTGATGTTCTTGGCGGTGTCTTCGGCCGTGCTGACCGACTGCCCGCTTGCCACCGGCGCGTCGTTGACCGCGTTCACCGTGATGCTGACCGCCGCCACATTCGAGTCGGCCGTGCCGTCGTTTGCTTTGTAGCTGAAGCCATCGGCGCCGTTGTAGTTGGCGTTGGGCGTGTAGGTGAAGCTGCTATCGCTGTTGAGCGTGAGCGTGCCGTGAGCTGGGCTGTTCACCAGCACAGCGCTCAGCGCATCGCCGT
>LJCR01003726.1 GCA_001399705.1 Kouleothrix aurantiaca | reverse complement strand
GTCTGGTTGTCGTCGAACACGCGCGCCGCCGGCAGCGACGGGAAGCGCGTGGCGACGCCATTCTTGTGCAGCGTAATCGACTCGGTGCGGTCGCGGTTGAAGGTCGAGTCGTACGACTGGATGCGCGGGCGCACCAGCGTGCCATCCGACCAGTGCAGCGGCTGCGGGTGCGCGTCGACCGGCAGCACCAGGCCAGCGCCGGGGTGATCGCCGACGTTGTTGTCGGTGTAGGCCTCGTTCCAGTAGCTGATCAGCAGGCCATCCTGGTAGCGGAAGAACTCCACCCAGTCGGGCTTGGTGTTGCCATAGCCAAAGTTGTAGGCGTTGCGCAGCGATACGTCGTAGCCGCGGTAGCCGCGATTCTCGCCAATGTAGGCGTTGAAGTAGAAAGCCGTTTCGACGCCGGTCGAGACGCGGAAGCCGCCTTCGGTCGGGCTGAAGGTCCAGCCGCCGTCGGTCTCGGCGCCATCAGCCGCGCCGCCCGCGATCGAGATCTCATCGAGCAAAGC
>LJCR01003725.1 GCA_001399705.1 Kouleothrix aurantiaca | reverse complement strand
AAGCTCAGAGCAGGCCAACCAACGACCGACGAAATCGACGCATGGAATTCGTCCTTCGTCCTTACTCAGTCGTCGTGGCGGAATGCTGCTCGTCCTCATGCTTGCGCTCGCGGCGTGCCAGGTGCCGGCCACCAGCACGCGCCAGAAGCTGACGATCGCATGGGTGACGAAATCGCTTGGCAACCCGGTCTTCGACCTGGGCCGCGCTGGCGCGCTGCAAAAGGCCAAAGAACTCAGCGAAAGCGGCGCGGTTGATGTGCAGGTGCAGGTGCTTGGCCCGGTCTCGGCCGACGCGGTCGAGCAGGCGCGCATTCTCGACGACCTGATCGCGCGCGGGGTGGATGGCATTGCGGTGTCGTGCAACGACCCGACCGCCTGTGTCGCGCCGATCAATCGTGCGGTCGCGGCCGGCATCCCGGTGATGACCTGGGACTCGGATTCGCCGCAAAGCCAGCGCTTCGCCTTTCTGAGCATCGACAACTACGCCGCCGGGCAGACTGCTGCCGACA
>LJCR01003727.1 GCA_001399705.1 Kouleothrix aurantiaca | reverse complement strand
GTGCGGCAGGTCAAAGCAAAGATCTACTATATCGAAGCCGCCGAGCACGACTCCTACGTGGCCGGGATCTCGCACCTGCCGTTTATGCTTTCGGCGACGCTGATGGCAGTGGTTGGGCAGAGCGCGGGCTGGAAAGAAATGTCCCCGCTGGCCGCCACCGGCTTCCGCGATATCTCGCGCCTGGCCTCGGGCGATGCCGAAATGCACCGCGACATCTGCATCACCAACCAGGCCGCGCAGGTGCGCTGGCTGAATGAAAGCGCCCAGCTGCTGCTCGACCTGCGCGACCAGATCGAAGAAGGCGCGAGCGACGAGCTGCTCGATTTCTTCGAAAACACGCGCAAGCTGCGCGAAGAATGGCTGCTCGGCCGGCCCAACCTGCGCCCCGGCGAAGACGACTTCGAAGATATGAGCGGCACCGGCGTGGCGCGCCCCTCGCTGTTTGGGCGGCTGGGCGGCAAGCAGCCGCCCGGGAAAAAACGCTGATAGACTGGGGGATGGGGGTTGGG
>LJCR01003724.1 GCA_001399705.1 Kouleothrix aurantiaca | reverse complement strand
GCTCGTACCACGGCAGCATCTGCTCGATCATCAGCTTGCTGACGCCGTAGGGGCTGATCGGCTGCTGCGGGTGCTGCTCGTCGATCGGCGTGTACTGCGGGTTGCCAAAGGTCGCGCATGTCGATGAAAGAATGAAGCGCCGCACCTTGCTCTCGACCATTGCGTTCAGCAGCGCGACGGTACCGGCGACATTATTCCCGAAATACTTGCCGGGGTTTGTCATCGACTCATTGGGCTGGAGAAATGCGGCCAGATGAATCACCGCGTCGATCCTGAATTCGGCCAGCGTCTGGCGCAGCAGCGCCGCATCGAACAGGTCGCCCTGCACAAGTGCCACATCCGCCGGCACTGCTTCGGCATGCCCCGCCACCAGGTTATCGAACACAACCGGCGTGTGCTGCTCAGCCAGCAATTCCTCAACCACGGCGCTGCCGATATAGCCCGCGCCGCCTGTGACCAATACGTTCAAACCAAACTCTCCTTACTGTTGCGATCAATAGTATTCTATAG
>LJCR01003723.1 GCA_001399705.1 Kouleothrix aurantiaca | reverse complement strand
GTATGCCGACCGCGCCTTCCAGCCGATCCTGCGCCTTTCGGAGGAGTATAACTCGGTGCAGATCGGCCTCGGGGCGGCCGAGCGCGTGCAGCGCATGCTCGAATCGCAGCCAGCGATTGTGCAGCCGGCCAAGCCGGTGGCGCTGCCACGCGTGCGCGGCGCGGTCGAGCTGCGCCATGTGAGTTTTGCGTATGTGGCCGACGAGCCGGTGCTGCGCGATGTTTCGCTCCAGATCCCGGCCGGGCAGACGGTGGCGATTGTTGGCGCGACCGGCGCGGGCAAGTCGAGTTTGGTCAGCCTGCTGGCGCGCTTCTACGACCCGCAGATGGGCCAGGTTGTGCTCGACGGCGTGGATATTCGGCAGATGGATCTGGCGGCGCTGCGTCGCGCGGTGGCGGTGATCCGGCAGGACCCAGTCTGCCTCGCGGGCACAATTGCGATGAATATCCGCCTGTACCGCGACGATATCAGCGACGCCGAGGTGCGCCGCGCCGCCGAGCTGAGCAATGC
>LJCR01003722.1 GCA_001399705.1 Kouleothrix aurantiaca | reverse complement strand
GTACGACATCTCGAACGACTTCAACGAGGCGCGGCCCGACCTGGCGATCGAGGCCGTGCAGGAGCGCATTCGCCCCGGCCACTACAACACCGACCTGGGCAACAGCCTGGCGACCTTCGCGCGCGACCATATGGGCACGGTCGATCATCGCACCACGGTGATTATTCTGGGCGACGGGCGCAACAACTACAACGACCCGAACCTGCGCGACTTCGAGGATATCAAGCGGCGCGCGCGCAGGGTGGTGTGGTTCAACCCCGAACATCCGCGCCAGTGGGGCAGCGGCGACAGCGACATGCCCAAGTATCTGCCGCTCTGCGACGCCGTTCACCGCGTCAGCAACCTGCGCGAGTTGGTAGCGGCTGTCGATTCGCTGTTCACCGCGCGGCGGTAACAATCGCGAAAAACACAACGGGCCTTGTGATGCAAAACATCACAAGGCCCGTGTTGCTGGCGCGTAGCCGTACCCCCGATTCTGTTCGATGGCCGCCATCTCTCTCTGCGCCATAC
>LJCR01003716.1 GCA_001399705.1 Kouleothrix aurantiaca | reverse complement strand
GGCACCGGAGCGGCTGGTGCGGGGGGTGGCTCGGGCGTGGGCGGCGCTGCCGTTTCTTCGGCCGCTGCCAACGCCGCTGCTGCCGAACGCAGCGCCTGGTACACCGCATCGAGCAATTCGCTGGTGCTAAGCGGCCCATTCAAAAAGGCATGGACGCCATGACTGGTAGCCTCGGTTGCGGCCCGGTTGTTGGGCGTGCGGCTCCACAGCACCACGCGGGTTGGCACACCAAAGTTTGGCAGTATCTCAGCCAGATCGAGGCCGCTCATGCCCGGCAGGTCGACATCGGCGATAATCACTTCGGACGGGGAGTTACGCACTTCCCAGAGCGCATCATTTGCCGAATCGAGAACGCGCGCTTCAACGTCGGCCAGCTGGCCCGGCAGCGCGCGTAGCTCCTCATTTTCACCCGGCACAATCAGGGGATGGTAGGCCATTGCTCCGCTTTGCCTTTCCCAAACAAGCTCAACGAGTACAATTTAGTAGCACAGCGCCAGGGAGCTTGGCTGCC
>LJCR01003719.1 GCA_001399705.1 Kouleothrix aurantiaca | reverse complement strand
GCGCTATGCCGCCGTCAGCGATTGCTACCTTGATCTGAATGCGCCGGGCATTGGCGCGGCCATCGACAGCATGCTGGCCTACGGCATCCAGCACATTATTGCGGTGCCGTTCTTCCTGCACATGGGCAACCACGTGCGCGAAGACCTGCCCGCGCAGATCGCGGCGGCACGCGCACGCCACCCGCAGGCCACCATTCTGCTGGCCGAGCACCTCGGCTACGATCGCCTGCTGGTGCCCGTCATCGCCGACCGCGTGGCCGAGGCGTTTCGCCACGGCGCAGCGCTGCCCGCCAGCGAGGCGAACTGAGCACCAAGCCTCTCGAAACGAGTAACTAAAAACGTTTACCACGAAGGCACGAAGACTCGAAGAGAGTGTATTTCTACAACTTTCGAGTCTTCGTGCCTTCGTGTCTTCGTGGTTATGTTCCTGGCCAATTACTCTGCCGCCAGCTCGCGCCGCACTGCCGCCGCCCAGGCGCGCACTCGCCCGGCCGCGCTGGCCGGCTCGCCG
>LJCR01000372.1 GCA_001399705.1 Kouleothrix aurantiaca | reverse complement strand
GCGTGCGCGACTATGCGCAGGTTGTTGGCGGCGGCGTGATCACGCTGGAGGTGGCGCGCATCGCCCTGGCGCAGCTCGAAGTCGACGAGCTGGGGCTGGATGAAAACGACCGCCGCCTGCTGCGCGCGATTATCGAGCTGTTCAACGGCGGGCCGGTCGGCCTTTCGACGCTGGCGGCCGCGCTGGCCGAAGAAGTAGACGCGATCGAAGACGTCTACGAGCCATTCCTCCTGCAGCTTGGCTTCTTGCAGCGCACGCCGCGCGGCCGCATCGCCACGCGCCGCGCGTACGAGCACCTGGGCCTTCCCTACCTCGAAAAGCTGCCCGCCGAGGGCGGCTCCGAGCAAGGGCGGCTCTGGTAAAGCGGCACCCCCGGCACCGTGCGCGTGCCATCCCCACTATGCCACGTCGGATGAAGAAATCGCAATCGCCAGGTGCGCCAAGATTTGGTATGATGTTGCCGAATCGTTGATCGCGCTCTAATCGATTACTTAATGCATGCAATGCCTCGTGCGGCGCTTCGTGCGCGCCGCGAGCACACCGGCCCCGACAGCCGGAGAAGGCTTTGGAGCATTTATTATGACATGGCAGTACACGCCATATGCGATCACCCTCATCATCACTGCACTCGTCGCATTGCTACTCGCCGGGGTGGCGTTTCGCCGCCGCCGGACGCTCGGAACCCCCATGTTCATCGGCATGATGCTGGCGGTGGCGGAATGGCTGTTTGGCTACGCGCTTGAGCTTTCGAGCAACGAGCTGCCCGCCATCGTGTTTTGGGCCAAGGTCGAATATCTTGGCATTGTGATTGTTCCGCTTACTGGCTTTCTCTTGCCGCTCATGTACACGCGCCGCCACTGGCTCACGCGCCGCCGCATGCTGTTGCTGTCGATCATTCCCATCCTGACGCTGACGCTTGTGTGGACAAACGAATTGCACGGGCTGATCTGGCGCACGGTGCGCGTGGAGCAGTTCGGCAGCCTGCTGGTGTTTGATGCCAGCTACGGCCCCTGGTTCCTCGTCCATACCCTGTATTCCTACCTGCTCACCGTCGGCGGCCTGGTGCTGATGGGGCAGGAGTTTATGCGCTCGCGCTACCCATTTCGCGGGCAGGCCGCCGTGCTGGCGCTCAGCTACGTCGCGCCGCTGGCCGGCAGCGCGCTGTATGTCACGCGCCTCTCGCCCTTCCAGCCGCTCGATCTGACGCCGTTTGCCTTTACGCTGGCCGGCGCCTTCTGGCTGCTCGGCCTGTTCTACTTTCGCTTGTTCGACATTGGGCCGATCGCTCGCGACGTGGTAATCGAGAGCATGAACGACACGGTGATTGTGCTGGACTGGCAGAACCGCATTGTCGATGTCAACAGCGCCAGCCGCAGCCTGATCGGTCTGCCGCGCGAGAAGGCGATTGGCCTGCCCGCCGGGCAAGTCTTGAGCGGCTGGCCCGCGCTCACCGAGCACTACCGCGACACACCCCAGGCCGCGGCCGAGGTTGCGATCGAAGTTGGCGGCGTGCAGCGCTGGTACGATCTGCAGATCGCGCCGATCTTCGAGCAGAACCAGCACATGCTTGGCCGCATGGTCATTCTGCGCGACATCACGCGCCACAAGGAGCTGGAAAGCGAGCTGTACCAGGCCAAAGAGCGCGCCGAGGCGGCCAGCCGCGCCAAAAGCACCTTTCTTGCCAACATGAGCCACGAGCTGCGCACGCCGCTCACATCAATCCTTGGCTACAGCGAGCTGCTGCAGGCGCAGCTGCAAGACAACGTGCCCGACGATGTGAATGCCGATCTGGGGCGCATCCAGGCCGCCGGCACGCACCTGCTCGGCCTGATCAGCGACATTCTCGATTTCTCGAAGATCGAGGCCGGGCGGCTGGAGCTGTACCTCGAAAGCTTCGACCTCATGGGCCTGCTCAGCCACGTCACCACGGCGGTGCAGCCGCTGGTGCAGCAGAACGCAAATGTGCTGCTTGTCGAATGCGCGCCTAACATCGGCACCATGTACGCCGACGCCACGCGCGTGCGGCAGATCCTGTTCAACCTGCTCAGCAACGCGGCCAAGTTCACCGATCAGGGGCGTATCACGCTGGCAGCGCGGCACGTCGAAGCGACCGATGGCGCGCCGTGGTTCGAGTTTGCGGTTGCCGACACCGGCATTGGTATGACGCCCGAGCAGGTACAGAGCTTGTTCAAGGAATTTATTCAGGCCGCGCCCTCCACCACGCGCCTGTACGGCGGCACCGGGCTGGGCCTGGCGCTGAGCAGCCGCTTCTGCCACATGATGGGCGGCACAATCGAGGCGCGCAGCCAGTTTGGCGAAGGCTCGGTGTTCACGGTGCGGCTGCCGGCGCAGGTGAAAAAAGGCGCGGTGGCCGAGCCGGAGCCGAACATGGTGCTGCAAAATCAGTAGCGGGCCAGCGTTGGGCGCAGGTGCCCGCGTGGCTGCGCGCCCGGCGTATATTTCACCACGGCGGCATAGAGGCACGGAGTTTTGGGGTTACATGTTTTGAGGTTGCAGGTTGCAGGTTGCAGGTTGTCAGGTTTGCTGCTCGGCGGCTCGTAGTTCTGCAGTTTTGCGGTTCTTTGGTTCTCGGTTCTCGGTTCTCGGTTCTCGGTTCTCGGTTCCGTGGTTCCCGTGTCTCGTGTCCCGGTTCTGTGGTTCCGTGGTTCTGTGGTCCTCGGTTCTCGGTTCACCCCTTCATCCCTCGCCCTGGCACGGCGCTTGCCTCAGCGTGCTATAATAAGGCATAACGAAAGCATAGACCCAGAAATATGGCCGAAACGCTCACCAATCGCGAAATCGCCGACGTTTTCACTGCGATCGCCGACACGATGGAAGTTCTGGGCGAGGATGTCTTCCGCACCCGCGCCTACCGTCGCGCCAGCGATGCTATTGCCGACCTCGCGCTTCCCCTCACCACGCTCCGCGCCCGCGGCGACCTGACCGACGTCCCCGGCATCGGCAAGGCGATTGCCGACAAAGTCGCCGAGCTGCTCGACACCGGCAAGCTCGAATTCTACGAGAAGCTGCGCGCCAAAGTGCCTGAAGGCGTGCTGGCGCTTTTGCACGTGCCAAACGTTGGGCCGCGCACCGCCGGCCGCCTGTATACCGAGCTGGGTATCAGCAGCGTCGCCGCGCTGAAAGAAGCTGCCGAGGCCGGCAAGCTCAACGGCGTCAAAGGTTTCGGGCCGAAAACGATTGCCGCGCTGCTGCGCGACATCGCCTCCGCCGAAACGCGCGACCAGCGCACGCTCCTGTTCGATGCGCTGCGCGCCGCCGAGGGCCTGATCGAAACCCTGCGCGCGGCCAGCCCGGCCGTGCAGGAAGCCAGCTATGCCGGCAGCCTGCGGCGCGGCCGCGAAACAATTGGCGACATCGACATTCTTGCCGCCACCAGCGACCCGGCGGCAACCGTGCAGGCCTTCACCACGCTGCCACTGGTCGCGCGCGTCGAGTCGTCGGGCGCGGAAAAAGCCACCGTGTTTCTGCACAATGGCTTGCAGGCCGACCTGATCGCGATCAACCCGGCGCTGTGGGGCGCGGCGCTCCAGCACTTCACCGGCGGCAAAGCGCATAACATTCGCTTTCGCGAGATCGCGCTGGCAAAGGGCTTGAGCTTCAGCGAGCACGGCTTCAAGCGCGTGGCCAGCGGCGAGATGCTCACCAGCGCCACTGAAGAAGATGTGTACGCCGCGATTGGGCTGCCATGGATCCCGCCCGAGATTCGCGAAAACTCTGGCGAATTCGAGGCGGCGGCGGCGGGACGTATCCCGCGCCTGGTCGAGCTGGGCGACATTCGTTCCGACCTGCACATGCACAGCGACTGGAGCGACGGCAAGGCGCCCATCCGCGCCATGGCCGAGGCCGCGCGCGCGCGTGGCTACACGCACATGGCGCTCACCGACCACAGCCTGTTTCTCGGGATCACCAACGGCCTTGATGGTGCGCGCCTGCGCCAGCAGGCCGCCGAGGTTGCGGCGCTCAACGCCGAGTACGCGTCGGCTGGCATCGATTTCCGTATCCTTCGCGGCATTGAAGTTGATATCACCGCCGACGGCGGGCTGGCCCTGCCCGACGACGTGCTTGGCGACCTCGATATTGTGGTGGCCTCGCCGCACGTCAAGCT
>LJCR01003718.1 GCA_001399705.1 Kouleothrix aurantiaca | reverse complement strand
CGTAGTCGAAACGCCCGACGGCCATCTGTGGCTTTCGGGCAATACTGGACTGTATGAATTCGACCCGGGCAGCGCGCGTTTCACCCGCTACCAGCCGCCACGCGATCCAGCGCCTCTTTCGCCCGCTCCCAACGGCCCAAACTACTTCGGTGGCACGTCGCTCGGCACAGACGCGAGCGGCAACCTGCTAGTTGGCACCGTGATCAGCGGTGTGTACACCTTCGACACGGCCCAGCGCCAATTTACCGCCGCGTATCGGCCCAATCCCGTCAACCCCGACAGCCTGAGCAACGCGCCGATCAACTCGATCTACCGCAGCCGCGACAACATCCTCTGGTTTGGCACACCCTTCGCCGGGGTCGATTGGCTTGACCCACTGCAAAGCCAGTTCACCTTCTACCGCCACGACCCGACGAATGCCAACAACCTGCCCGATGTGCCAATGCGCGCGCTGGCGCAAACCCAGGATGGCGCGCTCTGGCTCGGCGCGGGCGATGGGCTGCTGTACTTC
>LJCR01003721.1 GCA_001399705.1 Kouleothrix aurantiaca | reverse complement strand
GCCAGCCGCTGGCCGCGCTGAGCGGGCCGCCCTACCGCGCCTTCTGGCAGCTCGCGCCGGGCCGCCACCGCGCCGAGGTGCGCGTGATCGATGCCAAAGGCCGCGAGACGCGCAGCGCGCCGGTTGAGTTTGTGGTGGAGGCGGCGGGGCGGTAAGTGCACAATCGATCTGGTACAACAAAATTATTTACACCTTCGTGTCTTTCTGTCTTCGTGGTTGCCGAAAATAACAACGCTGCCGTATAACAAACGAAAGAAACGACTATGGAACGCCTACGCTCTTGGTTCCGCTGGCGCACGATTAATATCATTCTTGCCGCGTTGGTGCTGCTGGCTGGCGGCCTGGTGCTTGGCCCGCTCGCCGCGCGCGGCCCGCAGATTGTTTCGATCTCGCCCGCCAATGGCGCGACCGACGCCAACCCGCAGGGCGGCATCCAGATCGTGTTCAGCCAGTGGGTGCGCCCCGATTCGGTGCGCGCGGCTGTGCATTTCGAGCCGCCGCTGCCCTTTGC
>LJCR01003717.1 GCA_001399705.1 Kouleothrix aurantiaca | reverse complement strand
AGGTGGCGGTGCGGCTCGCCGCGCTGCTGCTTCTGGGCCACCAGCGGGAACATGGCCGCCACCACCGACAGCGTGGCGAAGAAGACGATCCGCCCGATCAGCGCCAGCGCGGCATAGTGGCCGGCCTCCTCGGCGGGAAAGAAATGCTTGACGATCAGAATATCGCTGTTGTTGATCATCACCTGGCCGATCAGCGCGGCAACCACCGGGCCGGCGAAGCTGAGGATCGCCCGCCGGTCGGCCTGCGGCAGCGGCTGCGTGTGCCGCTCGCTCGCCTGCCGGGGGCGCAGAAACCAGACGCCCACCAGCCAGGTCGCAAGCAGCGAGAGCGTCACGCCCGCGACCGCGCCATTCACTGCAAAGCCCAGCGCCACCAGCACCACCGCGCCCAGCAGCCGCGCCCACATTTCGGCCTGGTAGCTCAGCGCCAGCGGGCCAAAGCGCGTTTGCCCCTGCAACACGCCCCGGTCGACGCCCTGCACAAAGTACAGCGGCATGCCCAGGCCAAGAA
>LJCR01003720.1 GCA_001399705.1 Kouleothrix aurantiaca | reverse complement strand
GCCGGGCCGCCGCCATGCCGTCAGGGCCGCGCCTTCCTCGGGGGCATCGCGCCCAGTTGATGGGGCGGTTTGCAGCGGGTTGGTCAGCCAGCCGCGCGCCAGGGCATTGGCCTCGGCCGCGCCATCGTGGTCGGTGCTGGCGGCCACGAACTGCGGCAGGCCCAAGGGCTGCTGCACGGCGTGTACCAGCGTGAGCAGGCGCGGCGGCGAAATCATCCAGTGGCCGCCTTCCACGGCGCGCTGCAAGATGTGGGCGATCACGTCTGCGTCGCCCGGCTCGCGCAGGCTCTGGCGGCTGGCCTGGTTCTGCGCCAACTGCTCGATACGCTCGCGCAGCCACTGCCACACGCCCATCAGCTTCAGGTCGTCGGCGCTGGTGTAGCTGCTCAGCGGCACGACGGCCATGCAACCTTTGGGCATCTGCGCGGTCAGCGTGCGGCTGGCGGCATCCCACTGCGGCGGGCCGTCGCCGTGGGCCAGCGCCAGGCGGAAGGGCAGCGTGGCCTGCCAG
>LJCR01003712.1 GCA_001399705.1 Kouleothrix aurantiaca | reverse complement strand
GCTCATTCTCGCCACGCGCGACGCCATCCAGATCAACCCCGCCGCCGACTATACGCTCGACACTGCCGCGTTTGGCGCGCTGCTCGACGAGTGCGACCGCCACCCGCACCGCGACCCCGCGAGCTGCGCGCAGTGCGCCCGCCGCCGCGCCGAGGCGGTGACGCTGTACCGGGGCGCGTTTCTGGAAGGCTTCACGCCGCGCGATTGCCTGGAGTTTCAGGAATGGGCGCTGGTGCAGCGCGAGCGTTTGCAGCGCGCAGTGCTGCCCGCGCTGGAGCAACTGGCCGCCTTTCACGAGCGGCGCGGAGCCTACGCGCTGGCCCTGCCGGCAGTGTTTCGCCAGCTAGAACTTGACCCATGGAATGAAGAAGCGCACCGCGCCGCCATGCGCCTGCTTGAGCGCGACGGACAGCACTCGGCCGCGCTGGCCCAGTTCGAGCGCTGCCGGGCCGTGCTGGAGCGCGAGCTGGGCGTCGAGCCCGATGGCGAGACGCTGGCGCTGCACGAGCAAA
>LJCR01003715.1 GCA_001399705.1 Kouleothrix aurantiaca | reverse complement strand
GCGCTGCAGCATCCGCCCATCCAGCTCGACGCCCGCAGCGCCGCGCAATTGCTCGCCACCGGCGGGCGGGCCGACCTGGCGAACCAGCAGGCCGCGCGAGCCGTGGAGCAACTGAGTCTGCCAGCGCAAGGCGACATCGAGATCGAGCTGGCGATTCCCAGCCTGATGGGCCTGGGTTCCGCTGGCATGCTGGGCCTGAGCGTGGCGCAGGCGCTCCTTGCGCTGCACGACCAACCTGCCACCGACGCGGCTGCGCTTGCCGATGCCGCCGGCCTGAGCCGCCCCGAAGCGCTGGAGCTGCACGCCTTCGCGCACGGCGGCTTGCTGCAAGTCGCCGCCGACGGCCAGCTTTTACGCCGCGCCGAGATCGCCCACGACGAAGATAATGCCTGGGTCTGGGTGCTTGTGCTGCCGCGCCTGACCGTCGGCGCCGACGAAACGCTGGAAGCGCAGCGGCGCGGCGCGCTGCTCGCCGCCACAGCCAGCGCCGATGACGGCGCAGCGCTTGGCGA
>LJCR01003714.1 GCA_001399705.1 Kouleothrix aurantiaca | reverse complement strand
CGTCGCCACCATGACCTTCGACACGCGCGGCTTCACGATGATGGGCGTCAGCCCGGCGCAGGCAGTTGAGGAGCTGGCCGAGCTGGGGCTGGCCGCGCTGGGCGGCAACTGCGGCAACGGCACCGCCGAGATCGAAGGCGTGGTCTATGGCATGAGCCAGACCGGCACGACTCTGCCGCTGATCGCCAAGAGCAACGCCGGCCTGCCCGACATGGTCGATGGCCGCGCGGTCTACAATGGCACGCCCGAAATCATGGCCGAGTACGCCCGCCGCGTGCGCGCGCTTGGCGCGACCATCATTGGCGCGTGCTGCGGCAGCTCGCCCGCGCACATTGCCGCGATTGCGCAAGCCCTGCGCGAGCAGCCAGCGCTGGAGCTGAGCGAGATCGAGCTGGCCAGCGCGCCCGCCCAGCGCCAGTCGCCCGAAGTTGGCCGCCGCGCCCGCGAAGATCGCCGCGCACGGCGGAGCGCATAATAGTGTTATAGCTAAGTGCAAAACCATTGATCAAGAT
>LJCR01003713.1 GCA_001399705.1 Kouleothrix aurantiaca | reverse complement strand
GACGGGGGGCGTGAGCAGGCGCGCCACGAGCGGCGCGGCCGGCGGGGGGCCGCGCCACCGGGCGAAGGCGGCGAAGATACGCCCGCGCCGTCGCGCCTGCTGGGCGAAGACGACTATATCGACCCGGCCCGCGCCGAGCGGCGGATCGACCTGAGCGACACGCCCGGCATGGCGGCGAGCTATAGCCGCACGCACAGCACACACGGCGAAAGTTCGCGCGGGCGCGATCAAAGCCTCGGCGAGCGGCTGTCGCAGCCCTTTGGGCAGCTAGCCGGCGCGGTGGGCAGCATGAACCGCCGCCGCCGGCTGCGCCGTCCGCCGCCGCGCGCCCTGCCGCGCCGGGGTGGCGGGCTTTCCTACCGCCGCCAGGCGCCGCCCTTTCCCTGGCAGTGGCTGCTGGTGATGGTGCTGGTCGTTTCGGCGGCCGTGCTGTATGGCATTAACCTTTCGCGCGACATCGCGCAGCGCCGCGCCAACGACACGCTTGAGCGCGCGGCAACTGCCGTGGGCGC
>LJCR01003711.1 GCA_001399705.1 Kouleothrix aurantiaca | reverse complement strand
GGTGTGTATCGGCTGCGCTGGCGCGCACTTTCGAATACCGACCTGCATGCAACCAACGGCCTGATTGTTTTTGGCGTGCAGCACGCGGCCACTGCCTCCGCCGCGCCCGCGTTTGAAGCCACACCATCGCCGCTGGAAGTTGCCTTGCGCTGGGCCGACCTGGGCGGGCTGCTGGTGCTGGCCGGCGCGCTGGCGCTGGCGCTGCTGGTGCTGCCACGCGCTGCCCGTGCCTTGCCGGCACTTGCCGAACCAAGCGCCGATCTGCGCCCGCGCCTGCTTGCCCTGGCCGAGCGCGCGGGCATGCTGGCGCTGCTGAGCGGCTTAGCGCTGTTGCTAGTGCAATCGTTTGTTGTTGCTGGCCCTGGTGTGGGGAGCACGCTGGCTGGCGTGTGGCAGATCATGAGCGGCACGGGCTACGGCCACGGCTGGCTGCTGCGCCAAATTGCCCTGGTCGCGCTGGGGCTGGCACTGCCGCTGGCGCGCCGCTCGCAGGGGCGGCCTGCCATCCTTGGC
>LJCR01003708.1 GCA_001399705.1 Kouleothrix aurantiaca | reverse complement strand
CTGCTGACACAAGCATTCAGGTGGCGATGTTCACCTTCACCAGCGCGCCGCTCGCGCAAGCACTGATCGACGCCCACGCGCGCGGCGTGCGAGTCGATGTGCTGCTCGACGGCACCGCCGACGGCAGCCAGTTCAGCCAGCGCGACCCACTGTGCGCGGCGGGCGTTGTGCTGCGCGTGGAAGGCTGGAAATCCAAGCTGCACGACAAGTACGCCGTGATCGACGCCGGCACCGACAGCGACCCGCAGATCATCACCGGCAGCACCAACTGGACCAGCAACGCCGTCAGTGCGAACGACGAGAACATGCTGATCGCGCACGACGCCGCGCTCGCCAGCGCCTACGCCGACGACTTTGCGCGCCTGAGCCGCGAGACGATCACGCAGCCGAGCCAGTTTCGCTGCAACGCCGACATCTTTATTCCGCTCGCCACGGCTGGCACGCCGCCCAGCGTTGGCCAGGCCGCCATCATCGCCGTCGATGGCAACCCGCCCGTCGCGCTCGATGAGTCGG
>LJCR01000371.1 GCA_001399705.1 Kouleothrix aurantiaca | reverse complement strand
GTGCTGGGCGCACTGCGCGCGCGCAACGCCACCGCAACCACGCCGATTCTTCTGCTTTCGGCGCGCGACAGCGCCCCCGAGAAAGTGCGCGGCCTGCAACTCGGCGCCGACGATTATGTCACCAAGCCCTTCAGCCCGGCCGCGCTTCAGGCGCGCGTGCGCGCAACACTGCGCCGCTTTGAGCGTGAGGCCGGCGCGAACCCTTCGACCCGGCTGCCGGGCAACACCGCGATCGAGCGAACGCTGCGCCGGCGCATCGAGCTAGGCATTCCGTTCGCGGTTTGCTACGCCGATATCGACAACTTCAAAGCCTATAACGATACCTACAGCTTTTTGAAGGGCGATGCTGTGATCCACCAGACGGCCAATGTGCTGCTGGAGGCCGTGACACAGCAGGGCAACTACGACGATTTTGTGGGGCATATTGGTGGCGACGATTTTGTTGTGATCACCACGCCCGAGCGCGCCCCGGCCGTGGCCAGCTACGCCATTCACGCGTTCGATCTGCTTAGCCCGCTGTTTTACGACGCAGCCACACGCGCGCGCGGGTATATCGACGCAAAAGACCGGCAGGGCCGGCCGATGCGCTTCCCATTTGTGAGCCTATCGATAGGGATCGTGAGCACGGATCGCTACCCGATCCAGCATGTGGCCGAGGTTGCACAGCGCTCGGTTGAGCCAAAGAAGCGGGCCAAAGAGCACGAGGGGAGCACCTTCATCTTTGAAGAATAAAGGTTATGGGTGGGCTTACGCAGCCGCGACGTGCTGGCGCAAGAGGTGGGGAGCGACAGCCCGCCGCAGCTGCTCGGTAGCGAGCGGGCGCTCGATATAGCCATCGGCGCCAAGAAGTTCGGCCTGCTGGGCAAGTGGCTTGCCGGCCGTCGATACCAGAATGATTGGCGTGTTGCGGGTGACATTGTCGGCGCGCAGGAAGAAGTAGAGGTGCGGGTTATCGGTGGCGTGCGACAGCTCGAGCAGAATAATATCGGGCGCAATGTTCTGCACCGTCTGCCGGAGCGAACTTGTCAGCTGTGAGGCCGACAAAAGGTGAATGGTATGATTACCTTCACCAAGGCCCTGCTGAACCGCATTGACCACGGCAGCGTTGTCGGCAAAACAAATGATCCGTGCCATTTCAGCATTCCTTTACGGTCACAAGCATCTCTACTTTCTAATAATGCGCCAATGCTGGCGCAAGTTACGCACGCCGCCGATTGTGAATTCTGGCTTTACTACTTGTTCTCGTAAAGGCGTTGGCTCAGATCAACACCTCAAGCCCGGCTGGCAGCAGTTCTACGCGCACTTCACGCGCTGAAGTTGAAACCACCTCGCCATCGGTCGCGACGGGCATTGCCGCCGGGCAGCGCACCATCACGCTGCGCGCGCGCCCGATCCACACCTGCTTCAGGCGCGTGTGCGTGCCTTTCATCACCAGCGGCACCGCGCGCACAATCTGGTCCATGCGCATATTATCAACCAGGCACAGATCGAACACACCGTCGTCGATAATCGCCTCGGGCGTGAGCCAGAAACCACCGCCCTGGCAGCGCGCATTGGCCACGCTGGCGAAAAGCAGCCGGCCGTCGCGCTGCTGCCCGTCGTATTCAACACTCATGGGGTGGGCTTTGTAGCGCGTCAGCGCGCGCAGCACGGCCACAATATATACCACGAAACCCTTCAGGTGCGTGAGCTTGAGCGACTCGACTGCAACCTGTGCGTCGAAGCCCATGCCAAGCGCATTGATGAAATAGCGTGGTGGCATGGTATCGACATATATGCGGCCAATATCGACCGCGCGGGTGCGTTCGCCAAGCGCGCGCTGAACGCCACCGCGAATATCGTTTGCGACCACGCCGTCGAGCATTTTAATGAAATCGCTGCCTGTGCCAAGCGGGATGATGCCCATGCGCGGGCGCGGGCCGCCAGCGGCCTCGGCCTGCTTGATGCCATTCACCACCTCGTTGATTGTGCCATCGCCGCCAACCGCAACGATCCGCTCGTAGCCGCGCTCGGCGCCTTGCCGCGCCAGATCGGTAGCGCCGCCGCGACCGCTCGTAACTGCCAGCTCGTAGTCTACGCCAGATTGGCGCAGCGCCGCTTCGAGCTCGGCGCGATGGCGGCCAGCATTGCCCCGCCCGGCCCACGGGTTGAGAATGATCAACAGCTTGGTCATGCAGCATTGCCTTTAAGTATTGAGTAGCGATTCGGCCCAGCGATAATACCATTTGGCGTGCGTATGGGCAAATCGTGAGCCTTTCGCGCCCGAATCGCTCCAAATTCGCTCGGGCAGCAGCGCCGCCACCACGTAGACTTAGGGCATTGCAAGCGCTGCACGCACGCCATACGTGCTTGGCACCAAGCGTGCCAAAACCGGCCTTGCCCAGCGTTTGCTTTCGTAGAACGTATGTGGAGCAGAGCATGGCGCCAGAACTGGCCACAATTCTTGCTTCCCTGGCCGACGCAATAGATCAGCAGCTGCACCCCGACGAAAACGACTTCGTTGGGCGAGCCTATGTGCGCGACGAGATCGCGAAATTCCTGGCCGTGCGCAACCGCATGCTTGTGCTGGCTGGCCCGCCCGGCATTGGCAAAACCGCGCTGGCGGCACAGCTGGTGCGCGAAAACATGGCCGCCGCCATACCATACCTTGCACACTTTTGCAGCCTGAGCGGCGACGACAACCCTTACACATTCTGCGACGCGCTGGCCCAGCAACTTCAGGCCCTGCTGGGCGAGGGCTACAGCCTGCCCGACACGGTGCGCAAGCAGCAGGTGACGATTCAGGCCAGCGCGAATATCGCCCAGGCCAGCGGGAACACCAACGTCAAGGTGCTGACCCTGAACATTGGCGGCATGCATCCGCGCGAAGCATTCCGGCAGGCAGTGCGCGAGCCGCTGCGCGCCTTCCACGATCAGCACGGCGGCCTGCCCAACAGCGCGCCGCTGCTGATTGTGATCGATGGCCTGGATCGCGCATGGGAGTGGGATGGCGGGCAGGATGGCAATATTGTGAGCATGCTGGCCGACGCGCAAGACCTGCCGCCATGGATCAACCTGATCTGCACGGCGCGGCCCGGCCCTGCCGTGCAGACACTCCGCGCGCAGGCGGGCGTGCGCGTGGTTGACCTGCAAGGGCCGGCTAACCTCGACGACATCGCCACCTTTTTTCGCGAGCGCTTTCTGGGCACCTTGCCTGCCGAGGTACGCGCCCATTTCGAGCAGCTTGTGGCGGCAGACGCCGGTCTCGCGGCAGGCGCTGGCCGCCCAGGCGACGCTTTTGTAGCGCAGGCCGTGGCCGCCAGCCAGGGCAATTTCCTGTTTGTGCGGCGCTATGCGGGCGCGCTGCGGGCCGCCCTCCTGCCCGGTGGCGCCCAGCCCAACACCGACCCGGCGGCACTGCTCCGCTTCGACAATAGCAGCCTGGCCAGCGTGCTCGACACCACCTACGCCGCCACGCTTGAGCAGCTCCATCGCTCGCTTGAAGCCACGCCCAACGACGCCGACAACGAGGTGCTGGCAACACTGGCCATCGCATTTGAGCCGCTGAGCCTGCCGCTGCTGAGCTGTATCAGCGGGCAGCCGGCAAGCATCATCGCAGAATCGCTCAACCAGCGCCTGAAGGCGGTACTTGTCGCCGATGGCGACGACGATGCGCGCACCTACGCCTTCTACCATAACGCCTTTGGCGACTATGTGCGCCGGCAGCTCAGCCAGCAGGGCCGCCCAAACGATGTCCTGGCCGCCCAGCGCCTGGAGCTGGCCGACGACAACGACCCGGAGGTGCGCGAGTACCGCAGCCGCTTCCGCTGGGCACACCTGCTGCGCGGGCTCGACCTGGCCGACGCCGCCCGCGACCAGAATACTGAGCAGGAAGCCACGCCCGCCCCGGCTGCCGCGCCCGCCGCAATCACCGCCGATAGCGTGGCGCAAATTCGCGAACATGTGCACGACCCGGTTATTCAGGCTCAGCTGCTGCGCGGCCTCGCCACGCGCGCGCTCGATCCCTCGCAATCGAATGCGATGGGCAGCTGGCGCTCGGCGCTGAGCTGCCTGCGCGCCGCTGAACATGCGCTGCGCCACAGCCGCGCGCTCAGCTACCTGCGCCAGCGCGGCTGTGGCGCAGCGCATGTTC
>LJCR01003709.1 GCA_001399705.1 Kouleothrix aurantiaca | reverse complement strand
TCGGTTAGATTGCAAGTGGGCACACTGCGTCTGAAAATGCAAAGACACGAAGGCTTCGTATTTGAACCTTCGTGTCTTTGTGGCTTTGTATTCTGTTAGAAACGCGCTAGCGCATGATCAGGAAAGCGATCTGGAAATCAGGGCAGAGCTTGTGCATTGTTCATCACCACCCTCCATTCCCTATCCCCTAACCCCTGCGCTGAAAGCGCGCTAGCGCTGTGGGACGTGCTCGTGCGCGTGGTAGCTCGAACGCACCAGCGGGCCGCTTTCGACGTGCCTGAAGCCGCGCGCCAGCCCTTGCTGCTTGAACATCGCGAACTCGGTTGGCGTGACGTAGCGCTCGATCTGCCAGTGCGAGGTTGAGGGCGCCAGGTACTGGCCGATCGTCATCACGTCGCAGTCGGCGCCGCGCAGGTCGTCCATCACGTGGAGCACTTCGTCGTTTGTTTCGCCCGCGCCCACCATAATGCCGCGCTTGGTCACAACTTCGCTGCCGCCCATCTCGCGCGCGCG
>LJCR01003710.1 GCA_001399705.1 Kouleothrix aurantiaca | reverse complement strand
GTACCGAGGCGCTGGCGCACGGCGCGCGCGTGCTGGCGATTGCTTCGCATGGCAACCTGCTCAGCCTGGTGCTGCGCCATTTCGACCCCGCGCTGGGCTTTGCGGAATGGCAGGCCATGCGCAACCCCGACGTGTACCGCGTCGCGCTGGGCGACGGCAGCACGCCACAGATTCAGCACATCTCTTTCGGCGAGGATTAGAAGGAGCGAAACCATGGCGGTTGTGGTGTTTGGCAGCATCAACATGGACCTGGTGGTGCGCGCGCCGCGCCTGCCCGCCCCCGGCGAAACGCTGACCGGCCACGAGTTTTTCACCGCGCCGGGCGGCAAAGGCGCGAACCAGGCCGTTGCCTCTGCGCGCCTGGGCGCCGCCACCCGCATGATCGGGCGCGTGGGCGACGACGTGTTTGGCGGCACCTGGCGCGCCGGGCTCGCGGCCGACCATATTGGCACGCGCGGCGTCACAAGCTGCGCGGGCGTGTCGTCGGGCGTGGCGCTGATCGAGGTGAACGAC
>LJCR01003707.1 GCA_001399705.1 Kouleothrix aurantiaca | reverse complement strand
GGTAATGATATTGAGCGCAATATGGGGCGAGTTGGCGCGCTCGGACATGTGCGCCAGCCAGGCGGTGCGCCGCCGGCCATCCGCGCCGAGGCGTGCCAGCAGCGCGCCCGCGTCGACATTGTCGAGGTGGCCGCGCGGGCTGAAGATGCGCTGCTTGACGGCCCAGTCGTACGGTGCGGTGCGCAGCTTCTCGCGGTCGTGGTTGGCTTCGAGCACCACCAGATCGGCGTCGCGCAAGCCCTCCAGCACCGTCTCGTCCCAGCTGCCCAGATCAATTGCCACGCCCACGCACCAGCTCCCGACGCGCACGCAGTAGCCCACCGGCGCAACGGCGTCGTGCGGCACCGGGAAGCTGCGCAGGCTGAACGGGCCGACTTGGAGCCCGCCGCCAACGTCCATCAGCCGCACCTCGGCGCCGCTCAGCGCGCCGCTGAGCACGTTTGCGGTCGGGCGGTTGGCGATGACAGGGATCTGGTGGCGGCGCGCCATTGGCCCGGCGCTGTGGGTGTGGTC
>LJCR01003705.1 GCA_001399705.1 Kouleothrix aurantiaca | reverse complement strand
GCGTGGAGCGCCTGGGCGTGGCCGATCTCGAAGCGTACATCGCCCGAAAAGCCGGGTTCCTGCGCAAGTTCGCTCAGGCGCGCCAGCAGCGGCCGGGCATCATCGAGCCGGCCCTGCTTGCTCAGGATCTCAACATCGAAGGCCAGCCCAAGCGCTTCGTTGGCGCGGTCGCCAAGGGCGCGTGCCGCATCAACGCGCATCTTATTGATCGCCAGCCGCTCGTCCCAGATGCCGCGCACATTATAATAATAGCGCACACCTTCAATCAGGTCGATAGCCGCAGGGTAGTGCTGGTTTTGGAACGCCCACTGTATCGCTTCGTACAGGTTGGCGTGCTCAGGGTCGAGCTGGTCGAGCTGGCTAAGATCGTACCAGCAGAAACCAACCTGCATCGCCAGCCCACAATACCATTGCAACCAGCGTGCCCGCGCTGCCGCAACAAAGTCGGGCATTTCGGCCAGGTGCGAGCGCGCGAAGGCCCGCACCAGCGGATGCTGCCTGAAACGCGGCGCGC
>LJCR01003704.1 GCA_001399705.1 Kouleothrix aurantiaca | reverse complement strand
GCACGCGCGCGGCCCAGCGCATGCTCACTTCCTCGCACCCCTACCGCCCATTTATGGAGCAGGTGCTGGCGATCGAGGCGCAGCGCGGCCCGGCTGGCGTACTGCAGCACATCCGCGCGGTCGGGCGCGGCGTAGCAGCCCACTAAGCCGTTTGGCGCGCCGCCCCATTGCGGTATAATGCCCACATGTCAACGCTCGCACTCCAGATCATACCTGCCCAGCCCGGCCTGAGCCTGCTTCCTGATGCGCAGCTCTGCTATGTGCTGCTGACAATCAGCGCCAGCGGCACGCACGGCACGCCGGTAAACTGGGCGCTGGTGGCCGACGCCAGCCGTTCCATGCGCATCCCAATCGTGAGCGAGGCGCAATTCCGCGAGCTGCTGCGCACCGGCGGCGCGCAGGAGATCATCGTGGATGGCGTGCCGGTGTGGCAGCTCGCCAGTGCCGTGCCCGCCGAGGTGCGCGCCGCCGCGCCCAGCGCGCTCGATTTTGTGGCCCGCGCGCTGCATAGTGT
>LJCR01003706.1 GCA_001399705.1 Kouleothrix aurantiaca | reverse complement strand
GTTGCGCCCGCCAGCCTGGCCGTTTCGCACGACGGCGACAGCCTGCTGGTTGAATTGCCAGCCCACTCGCTTGCGACGATTGTGCTGCGCTGATGCGACACCTCGCCCGCCATCTTCGCTGGTTTGCGCTGGCCTGGCTGCTTGCAGGCTGCGCCAGCGCGCCAGCCAGCCCGCAGCCGACAAGTGCCCCGGCCAGCGTCCCAACCGATGCCCCGGCCAGCGCGGCGGCCACGTTCTTCAACCCGCTGAACGAGGCCAACGGCGCCGACCCGTGGCTGCAATACTACGACGGCAACTACTACCTCACCACCACGCAGGTTGGCGACATCCGCATGTGGAAGTCGCCGACGCTGGCCGGGCTGGCCACCGCCGCGCCAGCGGTCGTGTGGTCGGATGACGAGCCGACGCGCTGCTGCAACATGTGGGCGCCCGAGTTCCACCTGCTCGACGGCCCGAACGGCAAGCGCTGGTACCTCTACTACCCCGCCGGCAGCGACGGCACGCTCGACAAGCA
>LJCR01003702.1 GCA_001399705.1 Kouleothrix aurantiaca | reverse complement strand
ATCACCAGATGCTTGCCGCGCTGCTCGGCCAGCGAGGTGAACATTTGCGCCAGCGTGGCCAGCCGCTCGTCGTTCACGTCGGTGGCGATGACGGTGCGCGGGCCGTTCGAAAGCTCCAGCGCGCGCTGCACATGCATCTGGCCCATGGGGCCGCCCGCGCCCACGAACACGGCCACGCCACCGGCACGCAGCTCGGCGCGATTGCGCGCTTCGCCATAGCTGGCCGCAATGTCGCTGCCGTTCGTGCCGACGTAGGCAGTGTAGTCGTAGTGCAGCCGCCCAACGTCGATCTGCGGGTCACCGTCCAGCGGCTCGGTGCCAACCATGTTAAAGGTGCCGCGCCGCGCAATCAGCTTGGCGGCTTCGCCCACCAGTTCGGCCGAGCGCGGATCGAGCACGACAATGTCGTCAAAGCCCTGGCCGCCGGTCAGGTCAGCCTTGAGCGCGGGGTAGTCGGCGGGCGCAAGGCCGTCGCGCGTTTCGATTTCGGCGCCCGAGGCGGCCTCGATCTGTGC
>LJCR01003703.1 GCA_001399705.1 Kouleothrix aurantiaca | reverse complement strand
CTCCTGTGGCTGCCGTGCGTTCGGCGGCCTGGGAATTTCCCACGGCCGTTTTTTTGTTAGAAGAAAAAGGAAACCATACACGATGGAAACCATACACTCGGATGCCCCGCCAGTGCCCGAGCTGCCAGCCCGCTTTGCTGGTCTGTGGCGGCACCGCGATTTCGTGCGCCTGTGGATCGGCCAGACCATTTCGCAGTTTGGCTCGACGATCACGCGCGAGGCGCTGCCCTACACCGCCATTCTGGCGCTGCAGGCCAGCCCGGCGCAGATGGGCCTGCTTGGCGCGGCCAGCACCGCCCCGCTCTTAATTCTCGGCCTGTTCGCGGGCGTCTGGGTCGACCGGGTGCGCCGCCGCCCGCTGATGATCGCCGCCGACCTGGGGCGCGCGCTGCTGCTGCTTTCGATCCCGCTGGCCTTTGCGCTGGGCTGGCTGGGCATGGCGCAGCTCTACGTGGTGGCGCTGCTGGCCGGCACGCTCACCGTCTTCTTCAACGTCGCCTACCAGGCACACCTGC
>LJCR01003701.1 GCA_001399705.1 Kouleothrix aurantiaca | reverse complement strand
CCGCAGCTTGTGTCGCCGGCCTGGCTGGTGCAGCAGGGCGCGGGCGATATTCTCATGCCGGCGCAGGCCCCGCCCGGCACGTCGGCGGCGGTATTGGTGAACGCGGGCGCGCCCCCTGGCCCGCAGGATGGCTACCTGCTGGGCATCTTAAGCTTTGGCTACATTGGGCCAGAGCGGCAATTGTTTCTCCACACCGTTCTGGCTGGCGATCAGGATTTCGCGCTCAGCCGCGCCGACCAGCTCGCCGTGAATGGCATGACCGTGCGGCTGCAGGCCATGCCAGCGCAGGGCTACCGCGCCTTGATCCTGCACCCTGGCTCGCTGCCCGAGCGCCCGCTCACCACCTCGGTGCTTGCGCAGGGCTACACGCGCGCCGAGCTGCTCGACATGATTCGCTCGCTGGCGCCGCCTTCGCTGGCGGCGCTGCGCGCCCAGGCCGCGCTGTTCGTCGAGCAGCAGCCGCACGATGCTGCATGGCAGGCGCTGCTGGGCGCGCTGGCCGACCCGCCGCAGCC
>LJCR01003700.1 GCA_001399705.1 Kouleothrix aurantiaca | reverse complement strand
TGGCAAACTCGTCGCAGTTGGTTTTGCCAAGCAGCACCGCGCCCGCGTCTTTCAGGCGCGCAACGGCAGTGGCATCGTAGGGCGGCACAAAGTTCTCAAGGATTTTCGAGCCGCAGGTTGTCGTCAGCCCCTCAGTGGTGATCACGTCCTTGATCGCGAGCGGGATGCCATCGAGTGGGCCGGCGCTTGCGCCCTGCGCGCGGCGGGCGTCGGCGGCGCGGGCCTGCTCCATCGCCAGGTCGTCGCTGATGGCGAGGTATGCGCGCACCTGATTATCCACCGCCGCAATGCGGTCGAGCAGCGCCTCGGTCAGTTCGGCCGACGTGATCTCGCCGGCGTCGAGCCGCGCGCGCGCTTCGGCGATTGTGAGGTTGTAGAGTTCGGCCATGATATCTCCTAAGGAGTCAGAATGCAGGAGTCAGGATTCAGAATAGCGGCGTTCCGCGAGAGACAAATCCACAGATTGCACAGATTACACAGGTTATGAGTCAGAATACAGGAGGCAGCATTCAGAAT
>LJCR01000370.1 GCA_001399705.1 Kouleothrix aurantiaca | reverse complement strand
CGCGAGAATGGTGAACAAGCCCTCAGCTACCAGCGAAACCACGCCCGGCGGCTCCAGCCACTCGTCCGGCTCGGCCGGCAGCTGCGGCAGGCCGACGGTGCGGCTGGCCACGTAGGCGGCGAATGAGGCCGCAGCGATGACGAGGCCCAAAGCCCAGCCCCAGCGCTCGTTCTTCCAGATGCCGTATGCCGCGACGATCGCCCCAATGCCGTTGGCCACAAACAGCAGGCCCTTATACGTAACTTCCTCAAACGCGTCGGGCGCGTCGATAAAGTGCACGAGCCCGGTAACAAGGATCAGCGCGATGCCTAACCAGATCAGATTCTTCGAAGTTGTACGCATTACAAGAGTTCCTTTGCTAGAGTGGTACACAACCACTATTAATATGGGATGTAGCAGCAATGGGCAAGTGTTGTGCCACGAGAAGCACTATACCTGGCCTGTCTTAGCTTTAGATTAAGATACGTTGCCTAACAAGGCGCGAAAGATAAAGATTAGATAAATTCTGCTACAGAAGCGTATATGTATCCGCGCAATATCGTGCTGGCTGTTGACTGCGGCAGGCGCGCGGCGGGCTATGTAAGCGGCACGAAGGTAACTGGTAACATTGCACGCATGTGCTATACTTTCAGCACAGATGTGTTGCGGAGGCGCGATGGCGACGACGATTATTATGGAGCCGGATATCCAGCAGAAGCTGGCGATCCTGAGCGAAGAAGCCGCCGAGGACGTGACCGAGGTGCCCGCCACGCAGAGCATCCAGCAGGGCATCGGGCACGCTACCGGCTTTGTCTACAACGCCACGCAGGAAGGTGGCGCGAAAACACGCCTGTTCAAAGTGCTGCAGACAAATGCCTGCCGCTATGCCTGCAAATACTGCTTCACGTCCTGCGCGATCCGCCGCCAGCGCACCACCTTCAAGCCCGACGAGCTGGCGACCACGTTTGTCTCGCTGAACCAGCAGAAGCGCGTCGATGGGCTGTTTCTTTCCTCGGGCATCGTGCCCGACGCCAACACCACCATGGAAAAAATGCTCGCTACCGTCGAGCGTTTGCGCCTGCGCGAAGGCTACACCGGCTACATCCACCTCAAGCTCATCCCCGGCGCGTCGTTCGAGTATGTCGAGCGCGCGGTTGAGCTGGCCGACCGGGTATCGCTGAACCTCGAAGCGCCCAACCAGGCGCGGCTCGACGACCTTGCGCCCGACAAGGAGTTTGCGTCGAGCATGTGGGGGCGGCTGGCCTGGGCGGCCGAGCTGATGCGCCGCGCCCGGCAGGAAGGGCGCAGGGCGGCCAGAAGCCTGACCACGCAGTTTGTGGTTGGCGCAGTGGGCGAAAGCGACCGCGAGCTGCTCGATACTGTCGACCGGGCGCACCGCGAGCTGGATCTGCGCCGCGCCTACTTCAGCGCATTCCACCCGATCGCGCGCTCGCCCTTCTCCGACATGCCCGCCGAAGACCCGATCCGCGCCGCGCGCTTGTATCAGGCCGATTTTATGCTGCGCGACTATGGCTTCAGCGCCGCCGATCTGCCTTTCGACGCGGGCGGCCTGCTGCCGCGCGACCGCACGCCCAAGCAAGCCTGGGCCGAAATGCACCTGCACGAGCCAATCGAAATCAACCGCGCCTCGCGCCAGCAGCTGCTGCGCATCCCCGGCATTGGCCCGAAAAGCGCCGACCGCATCCTGGCCGCCCGCCGCGAGTCCAGGCTAAGCGATATTTCGCACCTGCGCGCGCTTGGCGTCACCACCGGCTGGGCCGCGCCGTATGTGCTGCTGGATGGCCGGCGGGCGGCGGTGCAACTGGGATTGTGGTAGCACCCCCCATAGCCCGATGAAGGACAAACATGATGAAGTATCTTCTCACCTCGGCGGGCATTCAGAACAAAAGCATTCACACCACACTGATCGAGCTGCTGGGCAAACCGATTGCCGAGGCCAACGCGCTCTGCATTCCGACGGCGATCTATCCCTTCCCTGGCGGGCCTGCAATGGCCTACCGCTTTATCAGTGGAACGAGCGCCAGCCCCATGTGCGCGCTGGGATGGAAGTCGCTGGGCGTGCTGGAGCTGACCGCGCTGCCCAGCATCAAAAGGGAGGTGTGGACCGCTGCGGTGCAGGAAGCTGACGCCCTGCTGGTGTTTGGCGGCGATGTCTGGTACCTGTGCCGCTGGATGCGCGAGTCGGGCCTGGCGGATCTGCTGCCGTCGCTGCGCGATACGGTCTATGTAGGGGTGAGCGCGGGCAGCATGGTGACGGCGCCGATTTTTGGGGAAACGTATGACGAGCCGAGTGCGCCTTTCGTGATCGATGCCGGGCTGGGGCTGGTTGACTTTGCGCTGGTTCCGCACATGGATCACGAGAACCACCCGGAAAGCTCTGCGGCCAAAGTAGGACGAATGGCGGCCGAGGTGCCGGTGCCGACCTACGGGATCGATGATCAGACCGCCATCAAAGTGGCAGATGGCGCCGTCGAAGTGGTTTCTGAAGGTCGTTGGAAGCTGTTTACACCTTAAAAGCCCCGCTCCGCGCAACCGGCAGCGCGGTGGCACTACCCACGGCCGATGAAGGGCATGCCGTTTGCCATTACGGTCAGAAACGGCACATTGACACTCAGCGGCAGGCTCGCCATATACAGCACTGCCTGCGCCACATGCTCAACGTCCATGGTCGGCTCGGCGGCCATGCTGCCATTGGCCTGCAGCACGCCCTGCATCATTCGCTCGGTCATGTCGGTCGCGGCGTTGCCGATGTCGATCTGCCCGCAGGCGATATCAAACGCCCGCCCATCCAGCGAGGCCGATCGGGTCAGGCCGGTGATGGCGTGCTTTGCAGCGGTGTAGGGCGCGGAATGCGGGCGCGGGACATGGGCGGAGATCGAGCCGTTGTTGATGATGCGCCCGCCGCGCGGGTCTTGCCGCTTCATTATTTTAAACGCCTGCTGCGTGCACAGAAATGCGCCCGTCACGCAGGTGTCGAGCACCGTCCGCCACTGCTCGTAGCTCAGATCTTCGAGCGGAATGGCAGGGGCGCCCACGCCAGCGTTGTTGAACAATACGTCCAGCCGCCCAAATTGCGCCTCGGTTGCCGCGAACAACGACGCGACCGCCTGCGGATCGGTGACATCGACGGATACGACCAGCGTGCGTGAGCTTGGCAGACCGGCTTCCTGAACTGCCTGTTGGAGCGGCTCGACGCGGCGGCCCGCTAGCACGACGGAGTACCCCGCTTCCAGCAGACGCAGCGAGGTTCGTTTGCCAATCCCGGTTCCCGCGCCCGTCACCAGCGCGACGCGGCCTGTTCCATGTTCGTTCATTCGTCCGCCTCCTTGGCGCAGCAGGTCGTATCCTGGGCCTTCTGCGGCCATTCTACACCAAGAAGCGCGAGCCAGTAGCGCGGCAAAGGGCTGATCAGGGCGATGTCAACGTCCCAACATTCATCCACCGATTACGCAGCTATAAATCCCTGATCTGCGTAATCGGTGGATAGAAATCGCCCCCGTTCCGGCACAGCAGCCTTTACCCAGCTGTGCTGCTACGCACGCTCGTACTCGTCGTGCCGGCGCAGCCAGAGCTGCCAGTCCGCGCCCTCGTCGCGGCCCTTGGGCGCGTGGTCGAAGATCTGGTAGTAGCTCATCAGAAACTCAAGCCCGCGCCAGGTGGTTGCGTAGGTCTGGTAGACCGCATCGCCATCCTTGACGAAGGCGCTAAATCCCGGGCTTTCGGTCATGTACCCGGCCAGGTCGGTGCCCGATGCGCGGGCGTTCTGCTCGGCAATTGGTGGAATTCCACCGCCCATCATCTGCCTCACCACCGCGCGCCCTTCTTCCTCGCTGTGCGAAAAACCCTGGTCGAAGTTGAAGTCGGTGCGGGCGGAGGAGACCCACGGCACGCTCCAGCCCATGCGGCGCTTGTAGGCGTGCAGCTTCTCAAGTGGCGCTTGCGATACGAAGATGAAGCGCATGTCGCGCGCGTGGAGATGCGGGAGCACGCCGTTCACCGAGTCGGCGATCGACGAGTTTACCGGGCAGCCCGCCGCGTAGCTCGGGCCAAACATGAAGTGGTAAACCAGCAGCTGTGAGCGGTTGCCGAACAGCTCGCCCAGCGTCTGCGTGCCCGCGTCGGTGTCGAAGCGGTAGTCTTTC
>LJCR01000037.1 GCA_001399705.1 Kouleothrix aurantiaca | reverse complement strand
CCGCCGTGGTTGAAGCGATACGAACAACTGCGCTTGCCTGAACCACTATGACCGAAACCACCTCCGCACAACGAGCTTTTGTACCACGCAGGGTTGAGCAAATCTTGAACGGAACCACGCGGCATAACGAGCTTTCGCATCACGCTGGTGTGTACCAGGCGTTGAACAAAACCACGGCAGCATAACGGGTACTCGTACCACACGGGGTTGCGAAAGCCTTGAATGGAACCACGCGGCATAACGGGCGTTCATCCCACGCTCGATTTGTTCCTTCGTGGCTGCACAGCGTTGTTTTGCCGAAGCACCATAGAATGCGATTCGAGATCGAGACAACCTTGCGCCGAAGACTCGCCCAACGGGTTGGCGTTCAGTTGCCGCAAGCGCAGGCACAAACTTCGCTCAAAAAACGATGATCTCGTGCGCGCAGCGGTCAACTGCAACGCCGTGTTGGGCCGCCCAGCTTGGAAGTTTTAATCGCTGGACAACATTTATGGCAATCGCCTTCGCCGAAGGACATCTCTGCACCGCCGAATAATCTCTGGCAAGTCGAGTTCGATGGGAATATTGTCTATACTCCATTTTTTAACTTTGATGACATCACCGATCAAGTGTTCGCTTTCCTCGTTTCCCTTCTGTAATGCTTGTAAAACTACTTTCGCAAACTCAGCCTGTTGTTGAATGAGAATTTGCTGCTGCTGGAGACTATTATCTTTCTGCTGTAATACGGCACCAGCTAGATGGAGTTGAGAGTGTAGGTGATGAAGCTGTGCCGATAGCTTTTGCACTTCGATATCCTGCTCGGCCGAGACTGGCACCATTGCTGTACGGCTTCCAACAAGACCAAGATAGAGATTCAATGCCTCCCTAATATTATCAAGTGCTTCGTCTTTGTCTTTCGGGGTAACAGAAAAGAGAATACGCCCAGCAATATCCTGCAAATTGGCATTTGCTTCGATCCCAATATCACGTAAGAACTCGACAAAATACAGCAAATATTGCTCACAAGGAATCTTTACCTCCTCGGGGAAGGTGAAAACTCTTTCGACTGTATGCGGCGATTGAGGAATAGGCTCATCTTCAACAAATACTCGCTTGTTTTCTGTCTGCTGAACACGTAAAAGTCTATCAGTCAATAGTTTGGTTCGTAACAGTGGGCGAATCCTATCCCGAAGCCTACCCTGATCGAATGGCTTGATAAACACCTCGTCCGCACCCGCCATAAGTGCCTGAGAGCGCAATTCTGGGTCATCTAGTCCTATAGTTACAATGACGGGAATAAGCGCCGTTTTCTCGTTTGCTTTTATATCCATGCACAGCAGATTACCATCTCCATTTGGGAGCGAAATATCTATTAAAACGAGATCTGGCGACAAGTGTTGTATCTTCTCTTCTGCTTCTTTCTTACTGAATACGGCGGAAACATCATAACCTTCACGCAACAGGAACCGAACAATGACCTCAGCCGCCTCAGCGCTAGAGCTAACCAGTAGGATTTGCGACGGCATTTAGCAATCTCCTTTAGTGATAGGAGGCTGAGAGTGACGGCCCAACGGGCTGCGCTTCAGCGACGCCGCCACCGATAAATGGCTGCCAGATTGTAGCAAAACTGGCGTTGAAAAACGCCCGATCTCGCTCGACGCGAAGCGGCGTCCGCTGCAAGCGCGTGTTGGGCGAGAGCTTTGATAAATAGCAACGTTGAGGCATGAACCACAGACCTTGAAGTGACACGAGCAGCTGCGCTCGGCAGAACCACGTTGACCGAAACCACATTCAGCATAACGAGCCTTCATACCACGCAGGGTTGAGACGACCTTGGACGGAACCACGTGGCATAACGGGCTTTGGTATCACCTTGCAGTGCACCAAACGTTGACTGGAACCACTTCAGCACAACGAGCGATCGCACCACGCGGGGTTGAGAAAGCGCGAAACGGAACCACGCGGCATAACGGGCCTTTATCCCACGTGCGCTTCGTTCTTTCGTGGCTGTACTGCTTCCTTATGCCAAAAAGACAGAAAGCGCCGTTCGAGATCGAGACACGTTTTCGCCTAAGACTCGCCCAACGCTCGCCTTCAGCCGCGCCGCCACCGTGAAGCGAGACGAGTGGCGAGGCGAGATCAGATTTCTAAAAAACGCCCAGGTTACGGGCCGCGCCAGCGGCGTCGTGCTGCAAGGCGCTGTTGGACCGCTTAGGAAAATAGCATTTTTAATTGTTGGAAGTCAATCAATATACCAAGTCATCAAGTCGCCTATAAAGAATATCAGTGTAATCCAAGCAAGCACACCAGAAACAATACCTAGTATTATCCATTTCCGAGAACCAAAACGCCATAATAAATAAACTAAAAACGGAAACAAAGCAACACTTATGATGGTGAATGTAAACGCTGGACCTACTAATTCATAAAAGAAGTCCATTACCCAATCGTTCATCGCAATAAATTTTGGATCGTCAATTTCTGGCTGTGGCCAATGACCAAGCCAATGAGAAGCACGAAACGCCAAACCGTATAAAGCAATTAATACATAGAGTGGCGAGAGTATACTAAAGATATAAAACCAACGCGTGATAACTTTAATCCAATCGTGTGCTGTTTGTGGTTTTGATGTCTCCGTTTTGCTCGATTTTGGGGACAAGAGTTGCTGATTCATGATAATGACAGTTTCGCTGATATTGAATGTCTGGTCAAACGATACTATTACTTTCTTGTAGTATTGTCAAGATGTATAAGAATTTGTTTATGATGCTGTATTTAAGTGTGTGTTCGACACAGGTTTGATGAAAGCGTTGGTAAATATTGAATCAGAGGCGATTTTATACAGGACTTTCAAAAGAGGAGAGCTATATTTTGCGGTCCAACGGGTTGCGCTTTAGCGGCGCCGCCACTGGTAGATGGCAAGCACATTGTAGCAGATACCGGCGCGGAAAATAACCCCGATCTTGCTCGACGCGAAGCGGCGTCCGCTGCAAGCGCGTGTTGGGCGCGAGCGTTGGTAAACGGCCACGTTGAGGCATGAGCGGTCAGCGTTGACAAGATACGAACAACTGCGCTTGGCTGAACCACATTGATGGAACCACATTCAGCATAACGGGCGCTTGCACACTTGGGGTTGAGAAAGCGCGACACGGAACCACGCGGCACAACGGGCTTTCGTACAACCTTGAAGCGCGGCCAACTTTGATCTGAACCACGTCAGCACAACGGGCGCTCGCACCACTTGGGGTTGAGAAAGCGCGACACGGAACCACGTGGCACAACGGGCGTTCATCCCACGCGCGATTCGTTTCTTCGTGGCTGCACTGCATTCTTTTTGCCGAAGCGACATAACGCGCTGTTCAAGATCGAGACAACCTTGCGCATAAGACGCGCCCAACGGGTTGGCGTTCAGTTGCCGCGAGCGCAGGCACAAACTTTTTTTAAAAGCACCGATCTCGTGCGCGAAGCGGTCAACTGCAACGCCGTGTTGGGCGAGCACGATTGTTTGCCGACCACCGTGTATTTGCTTCAATCATACCACGTTTCATCTACCGCTGTGCTTAAATAATGGCTGCGCAACGAGGCGGGCGCAACACAGGCGAGTGCCCGCAGCGGTGTTTGTGCCCGCTTCGTTGCGCCTTCCATCAGTTGCGAATGTTCGTTTGCATTGAAGGAGGAGCGGTCCACGTGGCGCGTCACACAGTCATTTCTTGATGCGCATATGCGCGTGTCGCGCCGCGTGGTGCGCGACGGGCATCGTTTGGCCGCAGCGTTTGCTTGTGGCAGACGTGGGTGTAGTGGGAGCAGCGCGTGGATTTCTTGAAGTGAAATGTGCTGATCTTCACGCTCGTTTGAAGCAGGAATATTGGTCGTACTCGCGAGACGAGCGGCTCGCGAATAATTGTGTCGTGGCGCAATCACTGGTTGGACAGTCGCGATTGAAGATCGATGTTGCCGGAAAGGAACTTGAGCCGTCGATTAACGATAACGAGATCGCTAGAAAGGAATTGAAGCTGTCGAGAAAAGAATTTGAGTAGTCAAGAAAGAATATCGAGACCGCAAGGAAAGACTTTGCAGCGTCGAGAAAAGAGAACGAGGTTGCCAGAAAAGATAATGAAGTCACCAGAAAGGAATTTGGGCCGTCGAGAAAAGAATAATGAGGTTGCCAGAAAGGAAATGAGGCGCTAAAAAATGAAGCGTGAAGCAGGCGTTTAGGATTGCAGAGGGGAACGTGCTTGCCCAACGGGTTGCGCTTTAGCGGCGCCGCCACCGAAAGATGGCAGCCACATTGTAGCAGATACTGGCGGTGAAAAACGCACGATCTCGCTCGACGCGAAGCGGCGTCCGCTGCAAGCGCGTGTTGGGCGAGAGCTTTGATAGAGCGACGAGTTGAAGCATGAGCCAACCATGCTGATTTGATACGAGCAACTGCACTTGGCTGAACCACGCTGACGGAACCACAATCAGCACCACGAGCCTTCGCACCACGCAGGGTTGAGACGACCTTGAACGGAACCACGTGGCATAACGAGCTTTCGAATCACGCTGGTGTGTACAAGGCGTTGAACGGAACCACGGCAGCATAACGGGCACTCGTACCACCAGGGTTGAGCAAGTGCGACACGGAACCACGCGGCACCACGGGCGTTCATCCCACGCTCGATTCGCTCTCTTGTGACTGTACTGCTTTGTTATGCCAAAAAGCCAGAAAGCTCCATTCGAGATCGAGACAAACGTGCGCCTAAGAATCGCCCAACGGATTGGCGTTCAGCTGCCGCGAGCGCGCTGCATAAGAAGGCATCAAAAAAGCCACGATCTTGCGCGCGAAGCGGTCAGCTGCAACGCCGGGTTGGGCCGCAAGATGATAGCAACGGATAAAAAATATGCCTTTACAATGTTGTTACTGTTCATCTGATCTAGTGAACATCAATAGGTATTGTCCACTCTGCTCGTTTTATTCTAGCAATATCAGAAGCCGTGATTTGTATTTCAGTGATTGCAGAGAGGTCGGCTTCTATTAAAAGACCGCACTGATAATATTCGCCTGTTTTCATAACCCGATCAGCGGTGTAGCGGCAAGCATCCTCATTAAAATATAATGATATTCCTAAATCTCTTCCGAGACTATCTTTAGCAGTATAATGGGAATCGTCATATTGTATTACTATATCTTTTGAGGTATTATTTTCCAAGGAGAAAAGGACAAGTATGTGTTTCGGATCTTTTATGCCAAAGTCTTTCGAAAGAGTTAATTTCATGCCATCTTGATTGAAAGTTTGGCCAGGTTTTAATGAACCCGATGGGGTAATTAAGGGTGTTATTGTTTGTACAGGAACTACAGCCGCTGGTACTTCACGAGTAACTTCAACCAATTGGGTCACAACTACGACCTTTGTAATTTCCACTAACCTTGCAGTTGCTGTTGGAACATTTTGAAGTGAATCAATAGTGGGCTGTAATTCAGCGGCTGCTGTGGCCTGTCCTTGTTGGTTGACGTTAACGACGACTTGCGGGCCTATCCAAGCAGCTATAATTAATCCTAATGCTCCTACGATAGCTATAGTAATACTTACAATGTGAGAGTTGTTGGGAGAATTACCGGAGCTACCTGCTGACATGAGATTACCTCGTTTGAGTCTGCCTTGTCATTTCGGGACAAAAGGCATATAGCAGAAAGCAGAAATATTGATCTAAGTTTTGCCGAGCACTTGGCTTTCTAGAGCGATATATACAGGTCTATACTTCCACTCCTTGCTATAGGAACTATTCCTGGGAGGCGCTCTCTGTTCGATTCTGCGCCATCCGTTGCTGTATATTGGCCTTTGTAGAAGGTGAGGTGTGCAGCCTCTGGATATTTAGGAACGTGACATGTAGATTAACGTCAGTTCGGGATAAGCGAATGCGGTATATGGCGTTCCAAAGCGCTTCTTGATCAGCAGGCTCGACGATTGGAGTGCCCTCTTATCCGGTTTTCAGAGTTGTGCTCCAATGAGCCATTGTGCCAAATCCGCTCTATGCAGTCTGAAGCGGAATAGCTCGCTCCTTATCCCGAACTGACGTTAGATTAGGTACTTCACAAGAGATTGTAGCATGGGCGTCCTCCCTCTACAATATATCATCAATGACTATTTGTTAATACGACCAAGCATCTTATACGAACAAAAAGCATCCTAGTGAAATGGCTTTTCTCGTGAGCGGCCCAACGGTATGGCGTTCAGTTGCCGCGAGCGCGCTGCTCAGGCTTCTCTCAAAAAACCGGCGATCTTGCGCGCGAAGCGGTCAACTGGAACGCCTTGTTCGGCGGCAGCCGTTTGAGCATTCTGTTCAGCGGTTGCAGCCGAAGAACGGCATTTTGGTGCAGTATCGCTCTCAGGATCGCGACATGATGAACACAAATCCGCGATAAGTAAGCGCATTCCAAAGACAATTCTATACCCCCTGAACGGGTATAGTTTGAGTACTTTTCCGGACGTACTATCGTGCAGACGCTTGGATGGAGCTGTATTGATACAATCGTGCTGGTTATAATGGTACCTGAGGCAGGCTCTGTTTATCCGACCTCCGTTGTATCGTTTCGAGACTGTAGAGCTGTTGTATCGTGTTGTTGATGTGCTTGATAGGA
This sequence comes from Kouleothrix aurantiaca, assembly GCA_001399705.1. Classification (GTDB taxonomy): domain Bacteria; phylum Chloroflexota; class Chloroflexia; order Chloroflexales; family Roseiflexaceae; genus Kouleothrix; species Kouleothrix aurantiaca. The sequence continues at coordinate 4,215 of LJCR01000037.1, read as the reverse complement.
GCGCTCGGTCATCGTCCACACAGTGTTGCCCCACCACCACCCTCCAATAGGATACCCAATCGCGCATAGTAGCAGATAAGCAGTGATTGCAGGCGGGGCACTATGGTAACGGTAATACCAGAAGCCAAACTGCCAAAGTTGCATAATCACGAACATAAAGCCACCCCAAAAGATGACGCCCCGCCAGAGAACGAAGTGGCGTTTTCCTTTACTTCGTGTTTTTTCCCAACGGTGAAGGCGCTCGGGTGTCCAGGAGATAGAAAAGAAGTTGTTGAACATCGAGGTCCTCTCGCACAGTTCAGATTTAGCGTGATTTAAATTGTCCCTGTGCCCGTAGATAGAAAGACTCAACCGCATCACATGTGGCACAGGTGTGAGTAGTGCCGCCGAACGCTCTGCCGTTCAGCGGCGCGCCATTTAGAGCGGAATGACGAGCAGCACGAAATCACGCTCTAAAATAGCACCGATCTCGTGGCGCGTAGCGCGTCCGCTGCAACGGCTTGTTCGGCGGCAACGTCGTTCTAAGGCATTATTAAGCTGCAAGCTCTGTCAAAGTAAAGTGCTATTCACTTACTCAAATATACGATACACTTACTGCTGATTGCAAATCTTCCGCGATGGCTGCTCCAAGTTCTGCCTCTACAAAATAGGTTGTGCCGTCCGTCGCTATCGTGAGAATCTGGCCGTATCCATGAAAAAGGCAACGCCAATATCAAGCGCAACAATCGCGTATTCCGATAATTCGGTGTCGGTGTTCCGATGAGCGTGTTCTGGGTGATGCAGAAGCGCACTCCAGCCTTCACCTGAGCCATAGATGACATGAGACCCAAGAACTGGTCAAGTGGCAATGTTAGGAATCCTGCACTTTTGCCTGCGCTTCGAGCCAGGCTACCTTGAACGCCACTGGGGTCAAATAGCCCAGCTGGCTATGTGGTCGCTCGCTGTTGTAGTGGCGCCGGAATGCGTTGAGCCGAACAGCTGCCTCGGCCAGTGAGGTAAAGATATGCAGGTTCAAACATTCATCGCGCACGGTTCCGTTAAAGCGTTCCTCCTTGCCATTCTGCCAGGGCTTGCCAGGCTCGATGTACAACGTCTGCACCTCCGACTGTGCCAGCCAACTCTGCAGCGCAATCGCCACGAATTCCGCACCATTGTCGCTGCGCAGATGGGCTGGCGCTCCGTGTTGCGCAAAGAGCGCCGTCAGTACACCAATCACCCGCTCAGCCGAGGTCGTCAACGCCACATCGATAGCCAATCCTTCGCGCGTGAACTCATCTATCACCGTCAAGATCCGCAGTGGTGTGCCATCAGCCAAGGCATCCTCGACAAAATCATATGCCCAAATATGACCAGGATAGGCCGCCTGCAACCGCTCCGGTCGTGCTCGACGGGTGCGTTTGCGCACCACGCGCCGCACTTGTAGCCGATTGAGCCGCCATAACCGACGAATCCGCTTCTGGTTGACCTTCTCGGCTCGATTGATCAGCACGCTGATCCGACGATAGCCGTAGCGCGGATGCTGAAGAGCCAGTGCCTGAATTTGGCTCCGCAATGCCGTATCATCGTTCGGGTGCGCGACATAGCGGAAGGTCGAGCGATGGATCTGCGCCAAGGCACAGGCGCGCTGCACCGACAAGCCGCCGTCCACCAAGAACTGTACCGCCTCGCGCTGCTCGGTCATCGTCAGCCCTTTTTTTGGAGCAGCTCTTTGAGCAGATCATTTTCGAGCATGCGCTCGGCGAGCAGCCGCTTGAGGCGCGCGTTTTCCTTCTCCAGTTCTTTGAGCCGCTGGGCCTCATTGACCGACATCCCACCATACGCTTTTCGCCAGCGATAGAAGGTGTTCTCGGCAATGGCGTGTTCGCGGCAGAGAGCGGCGATGGTCTGCTCGCCCTTCTCGGCCTGTTCAAGAATCTTGACAATCTGTTCGGCCGTATGCTGGGTGGTCTTCATGTCGTCCTCCTGTTCGGAGGATCCTAACATATCGACCTGGCCAGTTTATTGGTCTCACGACAAGCGGAATGGCCTCGCGCTGGTATCCTGGGTTGTAGTGCATCTGGCCACAGCAGGTCTGCTCGCGCCGAAAATCGACCGTGTGGCCGAGCCGCTCAAGCACCTCAATAGTGGCGCGACCAACCTCCGGAAAGAATGTGTCATTGAAGCACGTAATAAAGAGTGAAATTCGCATCATTACCCATTCTTATGAGATGAATTCCCATGGCCGCGCGACTTTATAGATATTCCATCCAATTAGTTCACAGATGGCCACGCGTTCCACATTATGTGCTCGGTCGCCCGATTGCTTCAATGCTATTCGGATCGCAGCGCCCGGCCTCCAGTGCCTGTTGCGTCTCATCAATCCCATAGTATCCCGTCACAATCGTGTCGAGGTTCACGCGACCTGCCGCGACCAGATCGATTGCCTAGGATAGGTGTTGACATAGCGGAACGTGCTGGTCAGCCAGATCTCACGCCTCTGGATAAGGCTCATTGCCACCAGCATTTCATCGCTCGGACCAAGACCCACGATTATGGCGCGGCCAGCCGGACGTAGCGAGCGGATACCATCCAGCAATAGCTGTGGCTGGCCAGTGCGTTCGATCAATACATCTGCTTCGACGTTTGTCTGTGCCAGTGGCATTGCTCCTACGTGTAACGCGCGTGTGGCGCCAGTCTGCATCGCCGTTGCTCCTCCTCACATGCGAGTGCAGGGCATATCCGAACCTAAAACAATATTGCGTCGCACCATCGGTGCGGGCCTAATGTTTCAGCTGCGTTAGCGCAGTCTCAAGCTCTGCACGCAGAGTATCGCTGTTCGCGCGCATTGATACCGCCTGCCGAAGCGTCAATCCAGTGTTGCCTGATATACCGGTGCCGGCATTCATCTGTTCGGAAAGCACTGGCATGTGACGAGCGATCGTGGATAACACGGTTGTCCAAACCTCAGGATCGCCGATGATCTCGCCAAGCGTGGAGTCGAGCGAGAGCGGCGAGCGAGCCGTCTGAGGCTTCTGGTAAGGGCAAGACCATTGATGTGTGCCGGAGCCAACCTCCACTGGCGCCGCGTCACTCCCTGGAAGGAAGACACGCGCCATAGTGTTGGGTGGCACTACAACGGTCACCCGAAATTCTTCTGCTTCGATTGCCCAGGTGCACTCGGCGAGGCCATACGGTGTTTGGTGCCGTGTGGTAGCCTGCGTAATTCCGCCGCCTGGCACTGGATGTATCTCGATGGCGCGATAGCCCGGCGCAGCCGGTGTCAGCCCTCCGATCATACGGTGGATCCAATCAGCTACTGCACCAAGGGCGTAGTGATTGAATGAGGTCATCTCGCCTGGGTTAATCGAGCCGTCGGGGAGCATGCTGTCCCAGCGCTCCCAGATCGTGGTGGCGCCCATCGTCACGGGGTAGAGCCACGAGGGATTCTCGCGCTCAAGCAGAAGACGGAACGCAGTATCGTACTCGCCGACGCTGCACAGTGCGTCGCAAATTAGCGGCGTGCCCACGAATCCTGTGCTGATACGATACCGACTATCGCGCACTAATGCGGCTAGGCGTCTCCCAGCGTTGCGTCGCTGATCGCCGTCGCGAAGCAGCCCAAACCCGATCGCTAGCGCATATGCCGTAGCGGCGTCGCTGAGCAGGCGACCTGCCGACGTGACATACTCACGAGCGAAAGCATCTCGCACCTTCGCAGCTAGTGCGTGGTAATGCGTTGCATCATCCACTCGGCCAAGCACTGCTGCCGCCTCGGCAACCAACTCGGCTGAGCGCGCGAAATAGGCCGTGGCCACGATCTGTGGACTGGTACGCGCATCTGCTGGCTTATCTGGCGGTGCGCTTGGATCCAGCCAGTCGCCGAACTGGAAGCCTCGATCCCAAAGATGGCGCTCGCTGGCGATCTTAGCAAGCAGATCGACCCACGCACGCATGCTGTCGAATTGTGTCTCAAGAATGCCCGTGTCGCCGAAGCGCTGGTACAGCACCCACGGCACCACCGCGGCTGCATCGCCCCAGGCCGCCGCGGGGATGGGCGTGCCAGGCAGCACGTTCGGTACGACGAACGGAACTACCCCGTCTGCCTCAGCCTGCTCGGCGGCCAGGTCGGCCAGCCAGGATTGCAAGAAGCCAGCCGTATCGAAGAGAAAGCTGGCGGTTGGCGCAAACACCTGGATGTCGCCGGTCCAACCTAGTCGCTCATCGCGCTGTGGACAG
>LJCR01003697.1 GCA_001399705.1 Kouleothrix aurantiaca | reverse complement strand
ATCTATGTCGACGCCAACAGCGGGCGCATACTGTTCGACGGCACTGCCCAGGTCGTTGCGTCACAGCCAGCACCGCAGGGCGGCGACGACCACGGCGGCGACGAGCACGGTGAGCACGGCGGCGACGAGCACGGTGAGCACAGCGGCGAAGATTAGCGCACGACACTAGCAAGGGTAACAGGTAGAGTATGACGCGAAGAAAAACATCCCGCGATTCTGCTGGCGCGCCGGGAGCAAAGCTGTTGATCACCAGCACTGCCCTTGCCGCGACGCTGGGCGGCTGGGCGGCCCTGTCGCACCAGCAGACCGAACCGATAGCAGAGCCGGTGGCACAGGCGGCCGCGCCAGCCACACCCGTGGTATCAGCACCGCCACCTGTGACGTTTGCGCCCATCCCAACAATTGCGCCGCTGGTGCAGCCGCGCAATGTCGCGGTGGCGCGCCCACCTGCGATCAACGTACCAGCCCAGCCGGCAGCAAACCCACAGCCAGCGGCTTCGGTTGCGGCCCCCGCCC
>LJCR01003696.1 GCA_001399705.1 Kouleothrix aurantiaca | reverse complement strand
TGCATGCGCTGGAGCGCGGCAAAGACCCGCACCGCTTCCCGGTATTCGCGTTTGGTGGGGCTGGCCCGGTGCACGCCTACCGCATCGCGCGGGCGCTGGGCGCGCCTGCCCTGCTGGCCCCGCTCGGCGCGGGCGTGATGAGCACGGTTGGCTTTCTTTCCGCGCCGCTGGCCTTCGACTTTGTGCGCTCGTGGCGCGGCCAGCTTGGCGCGCTCGACTGGGCGCACGCCAACGCGCTGCTGAGCGAAATGGAAACCGAAGGCGCGGCGCTGCTCGAAGAGTCGGGCGTGCCGGCCGGCGCGGTGCGCTACCGCCGCGAAGCCGACATGCGCTACGTCGGGCAGGGCCACCAGATCCGCGTGCCGCTGCCCGATGGCGCGCTGGGCGACGCGCAGGTGCCCGCGCTCCAGGCCGCCTTCGAGGCCGTGTACCGCGAGCTGTACGAGCGGCTTGGCCCGCCCGTGCCGGTGGAAATCATGAACTGGCGCGTGACGGCGGCCGGCCCCGAGCCCGACC
>LJCR01003699.1 GCA_001399705.1 Kouleothrix aurantiaca | reverse complement strand
GGTTCCGAGCGCGTATTGTACCACGCGCCGCCGTGCAGGGGGGCGCACGCGCCACAGCACGGGCCGCGAAATCGGCCAAAAGGCGGAGCCGCGCGCCTTGACAAGCCCATGCGTATAGCCTACACTCCCTTCCGCACTTCACCGCAAATCGGCTTTAGCGCCAAACAGAAACGGGCGACCGGGGGTCGCAGAAAGGCTTGTGTATGCGCGCGCGGATGTTTCCGGCCTTTGGGGGTTTTCTTCTGCTGGCTGCGATGCTGCTGGCCGCCTGTGGCCAGGGCGGCGCAACCGAGCAGCCGACGGCGACCGGCGCACAGCAACCCACCGCGGCCGGCCCACAGCAGCCTACCTCCGCAGCAGATGCCCTTCCAACCGCCGACATGTCGAGCGTGCCAACCGCGGCGAGCGAGCCGGCCGGCAACGCCCCGGCCGACACCTTGCGCTGGCCGGTCGAGGGCCTGAGCGACCTGACGACGCTCGACCCGGCCAAGCGCGGCGACGCGCCCAACAACACCG
>LJCR01003698.1 GCA_001399705.1 Kouleothrix aurantiaca | reverse complement strand
ACCCGTGCAACTTCGGGCAGCCAGTGACTGTGCCGGCCGGCACGGTGTTTGTGATGGGCGACAACCGCAACAACAGCAGCGACTCGCGCGAGTGGGGCGCGCTGCCGCTCGACGGCATCATTGGCAAGGCCTGGGTGTCGTACTGGCCGCGCGACTACTGGGGCGTCATCCCATCAGCTACCTACGCCGCCCAGCCCTAAGGCGACGTTCGCAGAAGCACTGGGGCGCGTTTTGTCTGCGCCCCGCCACAGCACCAGCCATCTATGCATATTGCCATCAACGCGCACCTGCTGGCCCATACCCGCAGCTTTCGGCGGGCCGGCGTATCGAACTATGTCGAAGCCCTGCTCACGCACCTCGGCCAGATCGACCGCAGCAACCGCTACAGCATCTACACCACGCGCGGCCTCGGCAGCCGCGAGCTGAATCTGCCCGCGAACTTTCATGTCAGGCCCAGCCGCCTGCCAACGATCAACCCGCGCGTGCGCATCCCCTGGGAGCAGTTCTACGCGCCGC
>LJCR01003693.1 GCA_001399705.1 Kouleothrix aurantiaca | reverse complement strand
CGCTCAGGAAGTGCGGTGTTCCGCCCACGCCAAACAGCAGCACCGCCGCCCCAAGCGCATGGATGATCCCGCCCGGCACCAGCAGCCGCCGGTGGCCGTAAATTCCCGCCAGCCGCCCGGTGATCGGCGCGAACAGCACCACCATCAGCGGCCCGGGCATCAGCGCCATGCCCGCGCGCACCAGCGGGTAGCCCCAGATGCGCGTCAGAAAGAAGATCGAGCCAAAGAACATCGCCGTGAAGCCGATGCTGTAGAAGAACATGCCGGCATTTGCCAGCGAGAACGAGCGGTCGCGGAACAGCGACAGGTCGAGCGCTGGCGATGCCACCCGCGCCGAGCGCACGGCAAACGCCACCAGCACCAGCGCGCCCGCGACGAGCGCGCCAAGCACCGCCCCGTTGCCCCAGCCCTGCGATTCGCTCTGCACAATGCTGAATGCCAGCAGCGCGCTCGCGCCAACCAGCAGCAGCACGCCCAGCAGGTCGGGCAGCGCGCCGGGCGTCTCATCGCGCGATTC
>LJCR01003695.1 GCA_001399705.1 Kouleothrix aurantiaca | reverse complement strand
ACCACACCCGGGCACACTGCGTTCACGCGAATGCCGTCGGCGGCGTGCGCCAGCGCGAGGGTTTTGGTCATTGCAATCACGGCGGCCTTGCTGACGTTGTAGATCGGGTGGTAGATCGTGCTGGCGAGCTTGCCCGCAATTGAGGCGATGTTGATGATGCGGCCGCTGCGCTGGGCGTGCATGTGGCGCAGGGCGGCCTGCGCGCAGAAATAAACTGCTTTGGCGTTTACGCCCATCACCGCGTCCCAGTGCTCTTCGGTCACGTCGGCGGGCATGGCGGCGCGAATAATGCCGGCGTTGTTCACCAGCACATCCAGCCGGCCGAAGGTAGCGAGCGTTTCCCCGATCATGCGCTCGCGGTCCGTTGCGCTCGTCACGTCAATCGCGAGCGCCAGCGCTTGGCCGCCACTGGCGCGTATTTCCTCCGCGACAATTTCGGCCTGCGCTTGCTGCCGGTCGGCCACGACGAGATGGAATCCGTCGCGCGCGAGGCGCTGCGCAATCGCCCGGCCAATGC
>LJCR01003694.1 GCA_001399705.1 Kouleothrix aurantiaca | reverse complement strand
GTGGCGCGTCTGGTCGAAGTACACGCAGCCGGCAGGCAAGCCACCCGCAAATGGCGGGAAATCGAACCACGAGCGCCCCTGCAATTCCAGCGCACGCGCGCCCATGCGCCCGGCCAACACGCCTTCGCTGTGCAACTCCAGCCGGTCGCGCTCGAACCACTGGGTGTGGCCGACCCACGTGCCCTCAACGATCTCATTCGGCAGCTCGTCGCTGATCGGGTAGCCAAAAACGGCCAGCCCGCCATTGCGCTCCCAGTAGTCGAGCAGCGCGCCCGACACACAATGGCCCGTTTCGGGGAAGCAGCGCTGGCGCGATTGCGCGCCGACTGCAACAGCCGGCAGCAAGCCCAGCAGAAGAACCACACCTACCCATAGAAAACGCTTCATCGCGGAAAACTCCTTTCGCAGAGCGAATGTACTACCAGCAGGACATGAAAGAAAAGCCAGCCATCTGAACGCTATTCTTGACGACTGTGCGCTTTGACTGGTTCCAGTGTAGCGCGGCGCGGCGCATGCC
>LJCR01003690.1 GCA_001399705.1 Kouleothrix aurantiaca | reverse complement strand
CTTCGAACCTGCAACCTGCAACTCGCAACCTGCAACTCGCAACCTGCAGCCCGAAACTCTGTGATCTGTGTGCCTGTGTGGTAAGAATGTGGAACCCTGCACCGGCGGGGCATGCGGTCGCCACACCGCCAATAGTACGGCGCTCATTCGTCAAAATACATTGACGATCTCAGTCTTTAGGCGGCTGACGCCCTGCCGCACGGCTGATATACTCGCTGCATACCCCAAACACGCGAGAAAAGGAGCCGGGCCATGGCGTGGGCGCAAGAGCCAGTTCAGGCCGAGCCGGAGGCGACGGAGCTTGCAGGAAGTTTTTACCGGGCCGAGATCGACAGCAGCCAGCTCGATGCGCAGGGCGAGCTGATCGACCAGATTATTGGCTACGCGCTCGACACGCTCGACGCTCAGTCGATTGCGCTGCGCGTGTACGAGGCTGCGCCGGCTACGATGTAAGATAGTTCACAGGCGCGCTGTGAAGCGTTTCGCACCGCTGCGGTGGGCAAGCCGCTACAATAGGT
>LJCR01003689.1 GCA_001399705.1 Kouleothrix aurantiaca | reverse complement strand
GGGGCTTTGCCTGTTCGGGTAGGCACATAGCGCTGAAAGCAGCCATGCGGCCAATCATTCTGCTGGTTGATCACGACGAAGGGTTTGCTTACCTGCTCCAGCGCTACGCCGAGCAGTGCGGGTTTGCCTGCGAGCACGCGCTCTCACTCCAGGCCGCCCGCACGCTGATCGTATCGCGCCAGCCCGCGCTGGTGCTCGTGAGTCGCGAGCTTGCGGGCACAGAAGCGGCGAGCGCGCTCGCAGCCGTGCAGGCCGAGCTGGCCGCCTACGACATTCCGCTCGCCAGCGTTGCGCAGCAGGCAGGAAACCCGGCGCCCGCGCTCGCCGCCGACTACGAGTTCACCCTGCCGCTGCTGTTCGACGATGTCCGCCACGCGCTTATGGCGCTTGGCATTCAACCCCACGGAAACGATGAACCCAGGAGCTAATCGCGCGGGAAGGAGGTGCCGCGACGACACGGGGAGATTGACATCTGATGAACGGCGAAGAAACGATACACCACGGAGGCACGGAGGCAC
>LJCR01003692.1 GCA_001399705.1 Kouleothrix aurantiaca | reverse complement strand
GTAGTAGGCCAGCGGAAAGCCCAGCAGCGCCGACGCCACGGTGACAATCGCGGCCATGCTGGCGGTGCGCAGCGCAATATCGAAATTCGGGCGCGTCAGCAGGTCGCGGTAGGTGGCCAGCGTGAACTGGCGCACGACCTGACCGGTAAAACCGTCGAGGTGGAAGAAGCTTTGCAGCAGCAGCGCGCCCAGCGAGCCAAGGTAGACCACGCCGAGCCACAGCAGCGGCGGCGCGAGCAGCAGGGCCAGCGCAAGGCGCGGGCGCTGGTAGAGAAACGTGGCGATCCGCCGCGCAAATGCGGGCGTGCCGCCGAAAGAGCGATTTGCTGCCTGCTGGGCCAATTGGGCTTTCTCCTCAATATTGCGGGGCGCTTCGCTCCTGCGCTCTGCATCATGAATGACTGTGCCAACCCTGTAAGCAATGTGCTCAGGCCGCAAGGCCGCAGGGGCGGCGCTCGCCCCTGCACCCCGGCGCTGGGGCTATCGCCCCAGACCCCGAATTTTGTGCAGTACTACAT
>LJCR01000369.1 GCA_001399705.1 Kouleothrix aurantiaca | reverse complement strand
GCCCGAGCCCGGCCCCGGCGAAGCCCGTGTGAAGCTGGCGGCCAGCGGCGTCAACTTTATCGACATTTACCACCGCAAAGGCTTGTACCCCGGCAAGCTGCCGCTGACGCTCGGCCAGGAAGGCGCTGGCACCGTCGATATGCTGGGCGAGGGCGTGAGCGACGTGCAGGTGGGCGACCACGTGGCCTATGCCAGCGTGCAGGGTGCCTATGCCGAGTATGCGATTGTGCCGGCGGCGCGGCTGGTGCCAGTGCCGGCGAGCGTGCCGCTTGAGCAGGCCGCCGCCGTGATGCTGCAGGGCATGACCGCGCACTACCTGGCGTTCAGCACCTTTGCGCTGAAGCCGGGCGACACCGCGCTGGTGCATGCGGCGGCGGGCGGCGTGGGCCAGCTGCTGGTGCAGATCGCCAAGCGCCGCGGCGCGCGTGTGTTTGGCACCGCGTCGGCGGCCAAGCTCGACCTGGCGCGCGCGGCCGGCGCCGACGAGGTAATCAGCTACAACGAGGACGATTTCGAGGCGGCGGTGAAGCGGCTGACCGATGGCAAGGGCGTCGATGTGGTATATGACTCGGTGGGAAAGACGACCTTCGACAAAAGCCTGAACTGCCTGCGCCCGCGTGGCTACCTGGTGCTGTACGGCCAGTCGAGCGGGCCGGTGCCGCCGCTGGACCCACAGGTGCTGAACGGCAAGGGGTCGCTGTTCCTGACCCGCCCAACGCCCGGCCACTACACCGCCACGCGCGCCGAACTTATGGAACGCGCCACCGACCTGTTTAGCTGGATCGCGGCTGGCGAACTGAACGTGGCGATTGACCAGAGTTTCGCGCTCGACGCCGCCGCCGACGCGCATCGCTACCTGGAAGGGCGCAACACCAAAGGCAAGGTGCTGCTGCTTCCGTAAAACCAAGAACCGAGAACCACATTACGGTTCCTGGTTCTTGAATTTTGCTTTTCGCGCCCTATGCGAAAGGCAGATTATCTGGGCCACAGAGCGCACAGAGCACACTGAGTTTTCTTCTATTACTCGGTGAGCTCCGTGTTCTCTGTGGCTATAGTTTCTAGGCTGGCTTTTTCGCCTTCACCACGATATTCACAAACGTTTCTTCGTCGCCGCGCAAGCTGTCGTTGCGGCGGTCGGCCCAGCGAAACGCCTTGACGCCCAGAATGATTGGGTTGAGCAGACTGCCGCTGTTGCGCTCGCCGCGGAAGCGGTCGGCCGAGTTGCGCAGCTTTTCGGGCAGCAGGTTCAGCTCGATCAGCGGCTTGCCAATGCTGTAGACAATGAAATGGATGAGCGGAAAGGCGTAGTGCGTCTGCTCCTCCAGCGCCTCGATCTCGAAGCCCGCGCCAGCAATCACACTGCGCAGCGTTTCGGGGGTGTAAAGCCGCCAGTGGTTGCTCCACAGCCCGGTGATCGGCCCCGGCCCGCGCATCGGCCGCAGCCCCAGCGCCTCGATCGCCTTGTTGATCGGGTCCCACAACACCGGGTAGTTGGCGTGCGGCACGCTCAGCGCCAGGGTGCCGCCGGGCTTCAGCACGCGGAACACCTCGCGCATCGCCACGCGATCTTCGGCAATATGCTCCAGCACCTCGGTCATCAGCACCTTGTCGAAGCTCGCGTCGGCAAAGGGCAGCGTGTGAATATCAACGCGCGACAGCCGCGCATCGACGCCTTCGCGCTCGGCCCACTCCAGCCGGCCCACATCGCCGTCCACGCCCACAATATTCAGGTTGCGCAGGCGGCTCATCATCATCATATACACGCCCATGCCGCAGCCACAATCGAGAATGTTATCGCCATCGTGCAGGTCGAGATGATCGATCAGGGTCATGGCGCGGCGGCGAAAGGCCATGTCGGCTTCGTTTTGCAGCAAGCGCTCCAGCGTCGCGCGGTCACTCGGGCTTAGTTTGCTTGGCGCGGGGGCGGACTGTTGCGACAGCACGGCCGGCGCGGTCAGCATTGTGCCGGCACTCACGGCCTGCAAGGTGTTGCGCGCCTGCGTGCGGGCCGCGTCGATCCTGCCTTTGCGGCCCGATTGCGCCTCGCCCACCAACTGCTGCATCAGCGCCTCGTACTCGTCGAGCGAGCGCGCCGGGCTGAATACTGCCTGCACGCGCTCGCGGGTAGGCTGGTAGGGGTGCGGGTCGTTCAGCAGCGCCACAATGCCATCGGCCAGCGCCTGCGGGTCGCGCGGGGCTACCATGCGGCCTAGGCCCGTCACCTGCACCACCTCGCGCGCGCCGGGGATGTCGGCCGTCACCAGTGGCGTGCCGCTCATCAGCGCCTCGATCTGCACGCTGGGGAAGCAATCGGTGCGCGAGGGCAGCGCGAAAATATCGCACATGGCATAGAAATTCGCCATCTTCTGCGGGTCGCGGATCAGGCCCAGGATCGAAATCGCATCCTGGTGCTTGTCGAGCAGGTGGCGCCAGCGCTCGAAAAATGGCTCGTAGACCACCTGCGTTTCGCCGGCATACACGAAATGCGCGTCGGGCACCTGTTCGACCACCAGCGGCACCGCGCGCAGGAGGAAGTCGAAGCCCTTTTCTTCGACAAAGCGCCCGGCGAAGCCGATCAGGCGCTTGCCTTCCAGGCCCAGCTCGCGCTTCCAGGCGGCGATCACCTCGGGCTGGGGCGCGGGCATTTCCACCGGCGGGTAGATCGCGTCGGGCTTGCGCGTGATTGGCGCAAGAAAGGCCGAGTGGCGGCCGTAGTCGCCGCTGTGCACCACCACGCGCGTCGCGAGCTGCATGCCCATGGTCATGGTCGTGTCCATAGCACGCTGGATCACCTGATTCATCACACCGGCCGGCATCACCACATCGCCCTGGTGGGTGACGATAGAGGGCTTGCCCAGCGCGCGCGCCAGCGACGTGACCAGCAGCAGCTCGGGCATGGGTGTGTGGATGTGCACAATATCGTGCTCGGCGATCAGGCGCGCCGCCGTGCTGGGGAAGGCCGGCATCAGCACCGTGCGGCTGACGCGCGCCACGAAGGGCAGGCGCACCACGCGCACGCCACCCACCCATTCTTCCAGCGGCAGCTCGGGGCTGTGCTGCGAGGTGAGCACCGTCACCTCGTGGCCGCGCGCTACCAGGCCCTCGGCAATGCGCTTGGCATAGGCCGTCAGGCCCGTCCAGTGCGGGTGGTAAAAAGTCAGGGTCACCAGTATCTTCATCGATTCCTCGTCGTATGGGCGCATTGGCAGTGCCAATGACGGCAGGCAGTTCGCTATGAACAAACGCACGCCCAGGCGGGTATGTTGGCAAGCGTGGGCAGCGGCTTGGTTCCAGGCACAGCCTACCTATTATAGCGGCAGCGCGGGTGAATGACAAAAAGCCCTTGGGAAGGCCCCAATGCGGCGCGTGGGCGATCGCTACACAGGGTCGCACGCAGCTTGCAGCAGCCGCGTATCTTCGCTTCGGCGCGGGTCGTTTCCCTTATAAGCTCGTTCGGCCCGCAAACGAATGACGCGCCAGTGTGCCTGGTACCGAATGACCACAAACCACCGACAACCGACCACTCACCCGTCGTTAGTGGCCGGCCGCCTGCCCTGAGCCTGTTGAGGGTTGGCCGTCAAACAAGCAACGAATTTCCGAAACTACCAACTACAAACGGCACACTGATAGTGCGCAAAACCCGTTGATCGCCATTCTCGCCCGCGTGAGGAGCACTCTTTCATGGAGACGCGCATTCTGGTGATTGAGTCGAACCCCGACCTCCGCAAACTCTTTGAGCACTTGATCAGTGCCGACGGCTACCTGGTCGATACGTGCCCCGACTGGCACGCAGCTGACGACTACCTGAAACAGCGCCTGCCCAATTTGATTATCTACGATTGGGAGATGGGTAACCTGGCCGGCTACATGTGGTCAGAATCGCTGCGCACCTCCAGCGCGACAGCAAAGGTACCAGTGCTGTTCGTGTCGGACAGCCCGCCATCGCGCCAGATTCTCGAGCGCCTGGTGGCGGCACAGTTGATCCGCGCCGACGATGCGGCCACGCTGCAAGCCAGGCTGGCCGATGGCACGGTGAAGGCCGAAGACTGGCGCTTGTGGGTTGAGCTGAGTAGTGAGCAGCGAGGTGAGCAATGAGCGCTCCAGCATTAAAAAAACTGACGATTGCGCATTTGCGCGGTGCAGTTGAGCCATTTGAGCT
>LJCR01003691.1 GCA_001399705.1 Kouleothrix aurantiaca | reverse complement strand
GCGGGGCAGCGAGCCGCTGCGACCCCCGGCGCGGCTCGCGGGCGTGCGCGGGCCCCACGCCGAAACCGGGCTTGAGCCGTTTAACTCGCCGTTCTGGCGTAGCCTGGCGCTGCCCTGGGCCGGGCTTGTCACCGACGCGGCGGGCGCGATCGCGCTGGTGCGCGCCTTTCGCGGCGGGCAGCTGCTGAGCGCCGACATGGGCGCCGAGGCCACCCGCGACCAGACCGGCGGGCTGAGCGGCGGTTTTGTCGAGCCGCTGTTCTGGGAGCCATGCCCGTGGGGGCTTGGCCCCGAGGTGCGCGGCCAGAAGTCGCCGCACTGGGTTGCGCCCGCCGCCGGCCCCGACTCGTTCGGGCACAGCGGCGCGTCGGGCTGCCTGGCCTGGTACGCGCCCGCCAGCGACACGGCTTTCGCCATCCTGGGTGCGCGCACCGCCGACAGCGGCTGGCTGCTGCGCCGCGCCCGCGCAATCTGCGCGGCGATCTTGGGACAGGATTCTTGAGATATTTTGGTTGAAC
>LJCR01003684.1 GCA_001399705.1 Kouleothrix aurantiaca | reverse complement strand
GCGTAAACAGTTGCCGCACGCCCGCCGCCGACAGCACGCGCGCTTCGCCGAGCGCGCCGCCGTTGGTCATTGCCAGCGCGAAACGCGCCATATCTTCTGCGGTAGAGATCAGGTAGCCGTCGGCCAGCTCGAAGGCGCGGTGCGGCTGCGCGCGCGGCACGGCAACGCCAAAAAAGCGCCCGTATCCCTGCGCCAGGCCATTCGCTCGCGCCGCCTCGGGCGATGTGTAGCTGTGCGCCATGCCCAGCGGCGCGAAAATTTGCGCCTGCACATAGGCGGCATACGATTGGCCCGCGACGGTTTCGATGATCAGCGCAAGCACGGCGTAGTTGAGGTTGAAATACTGCGACGTCGTGCCGGGCAACGCGCTCAGGCGCGCATCCTTCAAGGCACGCACCGCCTGCTCAAGCGTTGTGTCGTCGGGCAGGCTTGTGCTGAAACCCGCCTCGGACAATCCGCTGGCGTGGTGGAGGAAATGGCGCACGGTGAGCCGGGCTGATGCATCGGCATCGGCCACGC
>LJCR01003685.1 GCA_001399705.1 Kouleothrix aurantiaca | reverse complement strand
CACCTACCTCATCCTGAAAGAGAAGGCGCAGCAGTGGAACGCCGACAGCGAGATTCAGGCGCTTCTCGCAGACGTGCAGCAGGCCGAAGGCGGCGCGGCGGTGCCAGCGTGGGGTGGCGGCTACAGCGCGGCGAATGCCTCGGCGCTGAAGGAGCACGCGTTTGACCGCAAGGCGCTCGGCGCGCGCAACCTCGCCTACGAGCGCCTCGACCAGCTCACCGTCGATCTGCTGCTTGGCGTGCGGTAGAAGTTTAAGTATCCACAGATTTCGCAGATTGCTTACGGCTTTCGAACGCCGAAGGCAAAACGATTGAGCCACAGAGAACACAGAGAGCACCGAGCGAGATTCAAACTCAGCGCCCTCTGTGTGCTCCGTGTCTTGCCCAATCTGTTCGCCGCTATAGAACGCACACGGCTTTGCCCTGCGTCGTGCGCCATTCAAACTGGATTTTTCGGGATCTTTCCCGTAATCTGCGAAATCTGTGTAATCTGTGGATTCTCTTTCCCCGGAGACACGGG
>LJCR01003688.1 GCA_001399705.1 Kouleothrix aurantiaca | reverse complement strand
CCAGCTCGACCGGGCGGCGGCGCAGCGGCGCGGCGAAGAGCTGCTCAAGCTGTTCGACCTTGAGAGCCGCGGCGATGAGCTGGTGGGCGGCTACTCGCACGGCATGCGCCAGAAAACTGCGCTGGCCGGCGCGCTGCTGCACAACCCGCAAGCCTTTTTCCTCGACGAGCCGACCGTGGGGCTGGACCCACGCAGCGCGCGCCTGATCAAAGACATTTTGCGCGGCGTGTCCGAGCGCGGCACGGCGGTGTTTCTCACCACCCACATTCTTGAGATCGCCGAGCGCATGTGCGATCGCGTGGCGATTATCAGCGGCGGGCAGGTGATTGCCACCGGCACGATGGACGAGCTGCGCGCCGGGCATACCGGCGCGAGCCTGGAAGACATTTTCCTGGAGCTGACCGGTGGCTCGGAAGAAGCCGAGATCGCGGCGGCGCTGGCGTAGCGTTGTGTTTGTAAAACCACGAACTCGGTGGAAGAATTACGCACTACTCACTACGCTCTTTGCAATATAGTCAG
>LJCR01003687.1 GCA_001399705.1 Kouleothrix aurantiaca | reverse complement strand
GGGTATATTGCTCGGCGCCAGTTTCCGGGTTGAGCGTGAAAAGCTTTCCACCCACTTCGAGCGCGGACATCTGCCACGACGTGCCGGGCGAAAACCAGTGCTCCATCTGCGCCGGGTCCGTCACAGCCCGCCACACCCGCTCGCGCGGCGCTGCGATCCAGATGCTGCGCTCAACCGCAAAGAGCTGCGTGCTTTCGCGCCGAAAGCCAGACAGTGCTGCAATGTAGCCTTCGGGGAAGGGCAGCGCCGCGCCAGTGATAAAGGCGTTCAGGTTGGCAAGCGCCTTTTCCCAGCTCGCCCCGGTCGGCTCCAGGAAGTCCTGGCGCGTGTCGGCCGGCAGATGCTCAAAGCCGGTCATGGTGACAGTGACGCGCGTGCCGCCAGCTTCTTCTTCCAGCCGATACTCGGTGGTGAGAAGTTTATCGGGCAGGCTCTGGGTGCGCACGCTGCCATGCGCTTCGTCGATATCGACTCTGGCGAATGGAATCTCCATCGGGCCAAGGCATACCAGCAGCGCGC
>LJCR01003686.1 GCA_001399705.1 Kouleothrix aurantiaca | reverse complement strand
CCCGGTGGAAGAACGTATGCGCCAGCTCGACGATTTGCAGCAGGCCACGGCCAGCATCGGGCGCGTGCAGGAGCTGTTCGCCACTGCGCCGCAGATCGCCGACGCCAGCCCGCCCGCGCGCCTGCCCGACGGGCCACTGTCGGTCGAGCTGAGCGCGGTGAGTTTCGCCTACCCGGGCGATGCGCTGGTGCTGCGCGGCGTCGATACGCTCCTTCCGGCGGGCAGCGTGCTGGGCGTGCTTGGGCGCACCGGCAGCGGAAAAACCACGCTCACGCGCCTGCTGCTGCGCTTGTACGACCCAACGGCGGGCGCGGTGCGGCTGGGTGGCGTTGATCTGCGCCAGGTGCCGAACGCCGTGCTGCGCGCGCGCGTCGCCGTCGTCACGCAGGACATTCAACTGTTTAGCGCAACCGTGCGCGAAAACCTGACTTTTTTCGACGGGAGCATCTCCGACGCGCATATTTTGGCCGCGCTCGACACCCTGGGCATGGGCGAATGGCTGCGCGCGCTGCACGGCGT
>LJCR01003683.1 GCA_001399705.1 Kouleothrix aurantiaca | reverse complement strand
GACATAGAACAGGCGCCGCTCTTCTTCCAGCGCGTCCTTGTCGTCGAGCGAACGCGAGTGCGGCACCAGGCCTTCTTCCAGCCCCACCAGAAACACCACCGGGTATTCCAGCCCTTTGGCCTGATGCAGCGTGATGCATGTGATGGTGTTGCGGTCTTCCTTCACCTGGTCGATGTCGGAAACCAGCGCGACTTCTTCCAGAAACACCGGCAGCTGATTCTCGATCGGCATGTTGACGTAGTTGTTGGCGGCGTTGCGCAATTCTTCGATATTGGCCCAACGCTCCGCGCCGTCGTCTTCGCCGTGCTCGCGCAGCAATGCCTCCTGAAAGCCAACCCGCCCAAACAGGAAATCCATCAGCGCGCCGAGGTCGCCCTTTTCGCGCTGGGCGATCAGCTCGTCGAGCAGCGCGAGAAAGGCCAGCAGCGCGGTGCGCGTGCGCGCTGCGAACGGATGCTCGGACGGCGGGTCTTCGGCCAGCAGCTGCAAGGCGACATAATTCGGCACGTTCATGCTCATC
>LJCR01003682.1 GCA_001399705.1 Kouleothrix aurantiaca | reverse complement strand
GAAACCGACAAGGAGCAGCGCCAGGGCGTGGCGTTCCGCATCACGAACACGCCCGCGCGCGAGCAGGCGATCGACTGGTCGCCGAACAGCCGCGCGCTCGCCTACACCTCCGATCGGCACGGCGACGAAGAAATCTACCGCTACGACTTTCTGACGCGCCAGGAAACCCGCCTGACCAACAGCCCCGGCCCCAAGCACGCGCCCGTGCACTCGCCCGACGGCAAGTGGATCGCCTACGCCTGCGGCGACGACGAGATTCGCCTGCTGGAAGTCGCCACCGGCGCCGACACGCCGTTTGTGCGCGCCCCGCGCGACTACCACACCGAGTACGCCTGGTCGCCCGACAGCGCCTGGCTGGTGTTCACCGCGCTCGACGACCAGCAGTTCGAAAACCTGTACGTCCAGCGCGTCGGCGAAACTACCGCACACCAGATCACGTTTCTCAGCAATCTCGACAGCTATAATCCACTATGGTCGCCCAACGGTCGCTTCATTCTGTTCAGCACGCGCCAGTATCGCAA
>LJCR01003681.1 GCA_001399705.1 Kouleothrix aurantiaca | reverse complement strand
CGCTTCACGCGCAATGTCACCTCGAACGTCACGCTGCTGCGCACCTCGGGCACCGAGAACACCAGCACCTGGTTGCCAAACTGGCCGACGCTGGTGCCTTCCTGGCCCTGCGCGCCCACCACCCATGCCCGGCACTCGCTCAGCTCCTGGTCGCCGTGCTGCTCGGGCGGGATGACGACGAGGCGCTGCTGGAGCTCGCGGATGGGGCCGGGGTAGGTGTAGTGGAAGCGCTTGTGGATCCAGTAGCACGAGTGGCGCACATTATTCCACACCACCGTGCGGTGATCGATCAGCTGCACGGCGTCGAGCGCGGGCTCGGCGGAAAACTGCACGTTGCTCATTCCTGCACC
Organism: Kouleothrix aurantiaca; assembly: GCA_001399705.1. Taxonomy (GTDB): domain Bacteria; phylum Chloroflexota; class Chloroflexia; order Chloroflexales; family Roseiflexaceae; genus Kouleothrix; species Kouleothrix aurantiaca. The sequence continues at coordinate 171 of LJCR01003681.1, read as the reverse complement.
TCTAGCTGTACGGGTGGTACGTCGAGCGTAATGTCGTCGCCAACCTCATCGGCCCAGACGGTGAAGCCGGCCAGCGTGCTGGGGCCGTAGCAGGTTAGAAACGCGCCATCAATGGCGTCGCGGCCGCGCGCCACCACCACGCGCCCGATGCGCGGCACATTGTGGCGGGCG
>LJCR01003679.1 GCA_001399705.1 Kouleothrix aurantiaca | reverse complement strand
GTTCAAGAATTAAACGCGGCAGCGGCAGGCCACGCGCCGCGCAGCCGCGCACCACGGTATCGCTGATCGCCGCCACGTAGGCGTCGCGGTCGGGCGCGGTTTGCTCGCTAGTGTAGGGCACGCCCAAGCCGCCGCCCGGGCTGATCTCGCTGATTGGCAGGCCGCGCAGGTGCAGTTGCGCCGCGCAGTCGAGCAGCACGCCCAGCGCCTGCTCAAACGGCCCGCGCTCGAAGATCTGCGAGCCGATGTGCGCGTGCAGACCGACGAGCTGCAGGCCCGGCGCGGCCAGCAGGCGCGTGGCCGCCGCGTCGAGCGCTTCGAGCGGGAAGCCAAACTTCGAGCTGGCGCGGCCGGTTTCGATATGCGCGTGCGTGTCGGCGGCGATGTCGGGCGTGAGCCGCAACATAACCGCCTGCGCAGTCGAACGCCCGGCGGTGAGGCTCGCGAGCCGATCAAGCTCGTCGAGCGAGTCGATCATTATTTTCCCTATGCCCGCAGCCAGCGCCTGCTCAAGCTCGGCGC
>LJCR01000368.1 GCA_001399705.1 Kouleothrix aurantiaca | reverse complement strand
GGCATAGCTCGCGTCGTCGCTGGCGGCCACCAGCACCTCGGGCGCGCGCGGCGGCGGCACGAATTGCGCGGCGGCCACCACGCGCTCCAGCCCGTAGGCGAAGCCAACCGCCGGCGTGGCCTGCCGCCCGCCCAGCGCCATCACAAGGTCGTCGTAGCGCCCGCCGCCGCAGAGCTGCAGCCCGTCATTATCATATATTTCGAAGATCAGGCCCGTGTAGTAGTGCAGGCCACGCCCCAGCCCGAAGTCGAGCACAATGCGCTCGGCCGGCAGATCGTGCGCGGCGGCGGTTTCCACAATTGCGCGCAGTTCGTCGAGCAGGGTTTCGGGAAGATCATATTCGCGCAGCAGCGCCGCCGCCTGCGGAAAGGCCTCGGCCGGCGCGCCCTGAATCGCGCACAGCCGCTCCAGCAGCGCCAGCGCCCGCTCGACCTGCGCCTGCGGGTCGGCGCGGCGCAGCTTGCGCACCAGCCGCCCAACAATCGCCTCGGGCGCGCGCGTGCCGAATTCGAGGTTCACACCAATCGCGCCGAGCGAACCGAGCAAGAGCGCTTCGGCCTGCGCGTCGCTCATGCCGTCCAGCAGCGCCGCATCGAACAGCAGCGGGCTGGTTGCAGCGTCGAGTCGTTCGCGCACCGCCGCCACGCCGCGCTCGCGCATACGTTCCAGGCTCCACGCCAGAATGCCCGGCGTACGTTCGGCCAGGCCCAGCCGGCGCAGCACCTGCCGCACCAGCCCAATATGCCCGACGCGCACGCGGTAGCTCGCCACGCCCACGGCATCCAGCCCGGCGCAGGCCAGCGCAAGGCACTCGGCGTCGGCGCGCGGGGCCGGCCCGCCAATCAGCTCCACGCCCACCTGCGTAAACTGCCGGTAGGTGCCGCGCTGCGGGCGCTCGTTGCGAAACACCGGGCCGGCGTAGCGCAGGCGCAGCGGCAGCGGCAGCCCCTGCATGCGGCCCACGTAGGCCCGCAGCACCGAGGCCGTCCACTCCGGGCGCAGCGCCAGGTCGCGCCCGTTGAAATTCCACTCGTACACCTTGCCCACCAGCTCTTCGCCGAGCTTGCGGCCATACAAGTCGCGCTGCTCGATGATCGGCAGCTCAATCGGCTGGTAGCCATAGGCGGCCAGCGTGCCTTCAAGCCGCGCCGACACGGCCTGCTGCGTGGCCAGGTCGCCCGGCAGCACATCGCGCATCCCGCGCACCGCGTCGATGGTTGTGGTTGTGCTCATGTCGCTATCTTGCTGAACGGCGGAAACCCCATGGTCGCGCCGCATTGTACTCGATCGGCTGCGCAGCAACAAGCGTGCGCTGGCCACTAATGCGCCGGGCTGAAGCCACCGCGCTATCGGCAACGTCCGTCAACGGGGCTAGTTCGCCTTATGCCTGACATCCAAGCCCGCTTCAGTGGGCGCCGCCTCGTAGCCCGGTCGTTCACGGCCGGGCGTGAGCGCGCCGGAAAATCATAACCCCGAGATCATAACCGGCGGTTGTTTTTCCTTCACCCGCTGCCCGAGGCACACTCCTATACTGATCGCATCGCGCATCTCCATGCGTTCAACCCGCTTTCATCCTACGCCGCCTGCTGCCGGCGCCTGCGCGCCGCCCGATAACTGGGGAGGAACCCAATGGCTCGGACAAACGTGACGATCGAGGGCAACGAAGCCGCCGCGCAGGTTGCCCATAAGCTCAGCGAGGTGATTGCAATCTACCCGATCACCCCTTCGACGGCAATGGGCGAGCTGGCCGACGCCTGGTCGGCGGCGGGGCGCGCCAACCTGTGGGGCACGGTGCCGCAGGTGATTGAGATGCAGTCGGAAGGTGGCGCGGCCGGCGCGGTGCACGGCGCGCTGCAAACTGGCGCGCTCACCACCACGTTTACTGCCTCGCAGGGCCTGCTGCTGATGATCCCGAATATGTACAAGATCGCCGGCGAGCTGACCTCGGCGGTCTTCCATGTCGCCGCGCGCTCGATTGCGGCGCAGGGCCTTTCGATCTTTGGCGACCACGCCGACGTGATGGCGGTGCGGCAAACCGGCTGGGCGCTGCTTTCCTCGCACTCGGTGCAGCAGGCCCACGACATGGCGCTGATCGCGCATGCCGCCACGCTTGAGGCGCGCGTGCCGTTTGTGCATTTCTTCGACGGCTTCCGCACCTCGCACGAGAGCAACAAGATCGAGCAGCTCAGCGACGACGACATGCGCGCCATGATCGACGACGCGCTGGTGCGCGCCCACCGCGCCCGCGGCCTCTCGCCCGACCGCCCGGTGATTCGCGGCACCGCGCAAAACCCCGATGTTTACTTCCAGGCGCGCGAAAGTGTCAACCCGTTCTATGCGGCCTGCCCGGCGCTGGTGCAGAAATATATGGATAAGTTCGCCGCGTTGACGGGCCGGCAGTATCACCTGTTCGACTATGTGGGCGCGCCCGACGCCGAGCGCGTGATTGTGATTATGGGCTCGGCTGCCGAAACTGCCGCCGAGACCGCGCAGTTCCTGGCCGCGCAGGGCGAGAAAGTCGGCGTGGTGCAGGTGCACCTGTTCCGCCCCTTCTCGGCCGAGCACCTCGTGCGCGCGCTGCCGCCCACCGTCAGATCGATCGCCGTGCTCGACCGCACCAAGGAGCCGGGCAGCGCCGGCGAGCCGCTGTACCTGGATGTGGTTGCGGCGCTGAGCGAAAGCACCAGAACCAAGAACCAAGAACCAAGAACCGGCAGTTCGGCTGCTGCAAATGGTTCTCAGTTCTCAGTTCTCGGTTCTCCCGCCGTCATTGGCGGTCGATACGGTCTTTCTTCCAAGGAATTCACGCCGGCGATGGTGAAGGCCGTTTTCGACGAGCTGGCCAAGCCCGCGCCAAAGAACCATTTCACCGTCGGCATCAACGACGACGTGAGCCACACCAGCCTGGCCTACGACCCCGCCTTTGCGATTGAGCCCGCCGCAACGGTGCGCTGCGTGTTCTGGGGCCTTGGCTCCGACGGCACCGTGGGCGCGAACAAAAACTCGATCAAGATCATTGGCGAAGAAACCGCCAACTACGCGCAGGGCTACTTCGTCTACGACTCGAAGAAATCCGGCTCGGTCACGATCTCGCACCTGCGCTTCGGCCCGCAGCCCATCCGCGCCGCCTATATGATCGACCAGGCGCAGTTCGTGGCGTGCAGCCAGTTCTCCTTCCTCGAGCGCTTCGACGTGCTGAAGTACGCCGCGCCGGGCGCCGTCTTCCTGCTGAATACGACCTTCAGCCCCGACGAGGTGTGGGGCGAGCTGCCCTACGAAGTGCAGGAAGCCATCCTTGAGAAAGAGCTGCACCTGTATGTGATTGACGCCGACAGCGTGGCGCGCGCCACCGGCATGGGCCGCCGCGTCAACACGATTATGCAGACGGCGTTCTTCGCAATCAGCGGCGTGCTGCCGCGCGAGCAGGCGATTGAGGAAATCAAGCACAGCATCAAGAAGACTTACGGCAAGCGCGGCGAGGCGGTGGTGCAGCAGAACTACCGCGCCGTCGACGAGACGATTTCGCACCTGTACGAGGTGCGCGTGCCGCTGGCCGTGGGCGCGAACGGCGGCGGCCATCCCGTCCTCACCGCCACGCTGCGCCGCCGGCCGCCGGTGCCCGAGGCCGCGCCCGCCTTTGTGCGCGACGTGCTGGGGCGCATGATTGCCGGCGAAGGCGATATGCTGCCGGTCAGCGCGCTGCCCTGCGACGGCACCTACCCGAGCGGCACCGCGCAGTGGGAAAAGCGCAACATCGCGCTTGAAATCCCGGTGTGGGATGCCGACCTGTGCATCCAGTGCGGCAAGTGCGCGCTGGTCTGCCCGCACGCCGTTATTCGCATGAAAGTCTATGACGAAAGCGACCTGGCCGCCGCGCCAGCCGACTTCCTCCATGCCGACGCGCGCTTCAAGGAATTTCCCGGCAAGCAATTCACGCTGCAGGTCGCGCCGGAAGACTGCACCGGCTGCAGCCTGTGCGTGGAAGCCTGCCCGGTGAAAGACAAGCGCCAGGTTGGGCGCAAGGCAATCAACATGGCCGAGCAGCCACCCATCCGCGAGCGCGAAGCCACCAACTGGGAGTTCTTCCGCACCCTGCCCGACATCGACCGCGCCACACCGAATGTCGGCACGATCAAGAACTCGCAGCTCATGGTGCCGCT
>LJCR01003680.1 GCA_001399705.1 Kouleothrix aurantiaca | reverse complement strand
AGCTGCGCGGGCAGCCAGTCGGGCTGGAGGCTTTCGAGGTAGAAAATGCTCTGGCTGCGCTCGTTCATCTGCTGGGCGAGCCAGCCGAGCCAGCCCTGCGCCTGCGCGGGGGTGTAGCGCGTTTCGCGGGCGCGGCGCGCAAACATGCGCTCGACGTAGCGGTTGAAGAGCTGCTCGCGCCGTTTGAGGATGGATTGTTCGCCGCGGGGCAGCTCGACCGCGTCGTTTTCGTAGGCGAGCGCGAGCACGGCCAGCATGAGCGGGGCGCGGGCCAGCTCGTGGAGCGCGGCATCGTTGCGCAGCGTGTCGCGCAAGCCTTCCAGGCGCGGGCCGCCGTTTTTCAGGAATGTATCAATCTGCTCGGGCGCGAGCGGCTGCACCAGCACGGCATTTTGCAAGCGCAGTCGCGCCGGCAGCGCGCGATAGTCGTCGTAGCGGCACGATACTGCCAGCGGCACCAGGCCGAGCGCGCGGCGGAACTGGTTGAGCGCGGCAGCGCAGGCGGCACGCTGCTCGGCGGCC
>LJCR01003676.1 GCA_001399705.1 Kouleothrix aurantiaca | reverse complement strand
GCTCGACAAGTTCAAGAACGCTGGAAGGGGCAATCATCGTTGGGCCCTTCCGTTCTGCGGTGTTGCTACATTCTACACCAAGAAAACGGCTGCTGTGAAGTGTTGGGTACGCAGCCGCGACCACCACACGCAGTCGTTTGGCCCGAATAGCCTGCTTGTGATTGACACTTTATTTCCTGTGAGTGCCACTTTATGGCGTACCAAAGCCAATTGCCTCTATTACGTTTTTGTTATTTGCGAACAATTGTCCACCTCAGTATACTGACCGCCTTTGCAGTTGACCACATAGGTTGACCACAATACAAGGAGGTACCAATGCCGAAACGGTCATCGGGCGAAGGCTCCGCCCGGAAGCGCAAGGACGGGCGCTGGGAGTGGTCGGTGCAGCTTGACGGGAAGCGCCACTATGTCTATGGAGCCACACGGCAGGAGGCCCACGAGAAGTACAAGGAGCTGCGGCAGCGCTTCGAGGCAGGGGCCGATTTAGGGAAGAAGTCGCAGACGGTGGAAGCCTACCTCACAC
>LJCR01003678.1 GCA_001399705.1 Kouleothrix aurantiaca | reverse complement strand
AACCAGATCAGCACCGTGCCAATCGCCTGCACAATCGTCATCAGCGTGCCGCTGGCCTGCTCAGCCGTGCGCGAAGGGTTCCACAGCGGCACTGGCGTGAGCGTGGGCGTGGACGTAGGCGTCGGTGTGAAAGTTGGCGTAGGTGGCGGCGGCTCCTGCAACTGGACGTTGATCGTCGAGTAGGCGGCGCGCTGCGAAAGGAATTGCAAACGCCCCTTGAGCATGCCGATCTGCCCTTCGATCTCGGTGAGCTGCGCGTTCACCTGCAGCGCTTCCTCGGTAGTTTTCGCCTGGTCGAGGAACTGGCGGATGCGCGCCTGCGTCGCTTCGAGGTTCGCCAGCTGGCTTTGCACATCCACAAATTCCTGGGTTGCATCCACGCCGCTGGCCTGCTCGCTGATGATGCGGTTCACGCCCTCGCGCAGCCGTTGCAGCGTCGCCTCGAACTGGTCAACCGGCACAGCCAGCTTCACAAAGGCCTGCTTCTGCAGCTCCTGCAGGTAGTCGGTGCGCGTTTCGAGGA
>LJCR01003677.1 GCA_001399705.1 Kouleothrix aurantiaca | reverse complement strand
CTGCTGCACGGCACAGATCTGCGCGATCTGCCATTGGCGGTGCTGCGCCGCCAGATTGGCATGGTCACGCAGGAGGTGCAGCTGTTTCACGCCAGCGTGCGCGACCACCTGACGCTGTTCGACCCGGCGATTTCCGACGAGCGGATCATGGCGGCGCTGGCCGAGCTGGAGCTGCTGCCCTGGCTCGGTCGCCTGCCGGGCGGGCTGGATGCCGAGCTTGCGCCGGGCGGCGGCGGGCTTTCGGCCGGTGAGGCGCAGCTGCTGGCTTTTGCGCGCGTGTTTCTGCAGAACCCCGCGCTGGTGATTCTGGACGAAGCCTCGTCGCGGCTCGACCCCGCCACCGAGCAGCTGATCGCCCACGCCACCGCGCGCCTGCTCCACGGGCGCACCGCGATTGTGATCGCGCACCGGCTCGCCACCGTCGAGCAGGTTGATCAAATCCTGCTGCTCGACGGCGGGCGCGTGGCCGAGTTTGGCCCGCGTGCCGCGCTGGCCGCCGACCCGGCTTCGCGCTTTGCGCACC
>LJCR01003673.1 GCA_001399705.1 Kouleothrix aurantiaca | reverse complement strand
AAGATGACATAAAACGCGCTTGACGAACGAGGTAGCTTTGCGGCTAAGACTCGCCCAACGGGTTGCGCTTTAGCGGCGCCGCCACCGATTGATGGCTGCACCATTGTAGCAGAAACCGACGCTGAAAAACGCACGATCTCGCTCGACGCGAAGCGGAGTCCGCTGCAAGCGCGTGTTGGGCGCGAGCTTTGATAAACCGCCGAGTTGAAGCATGAACCGACCACCTGAAAACGACACGAACAACTGCGCTCGGCTGAACCACGCTGATGGAATCACATTTAGCACAACGGGCCTTTGTACCACGCGGGGTTGTGAATGCCTTGAACGGAACCACGCGGCATAACGGGCGTTCGTACCACATCGGGTTGAGAAAGCGTTGCCGCGACCACGTGGAAAAGAACCGGCTTTTGTCTGCATGAGGGTTGTGCGAACGCTGCCTGAAATCACGCCAGCACAACGAGCATTCGCACCACGTGGGGTTGAGAAAGCGCTGACGGTATCACGTGGCATAACGAGCTTTCATC
>LJCR01003672.1 GCA_001399705.1 Kouleothrix aurantiaca | reverse complement strand
TAGGACAGCGCCACCAGAAAGAACAGCCCGATCGGCAGCGCGCAGAATGCGGTGGAAACCAGCGAGGGTGGAAACATACGCGAAGCCAAGCGCGGCCACGCCCAGCAGCAGCATCAGGCCCAGCGCCACGCCGCGCAGCGCCGCGCTCGGGCGGTAGACGGTGCGAATGGATTGGCGCGCCGGCTGCGCGCGGCGCGGGCGGGCTTTCGCTCCCATACTTACTCCTCGAAGCGGCGCACCAGAATGACGGCGTTCTGCCCGCCGAAGCCAAAGGCGTTCGCCAGCGCGACGCGCACATCCTGGTGGCGCGCCTGGTTCGGCACATAGTCGAGATCGCACTCGGGGTCGGGTGTTTCGTAGTTGATCGTTGGCGGCACCATGCCCGTCTCGATGCTTTTTACGCAGCCGATCACCGCCAGTGCGCCGGCCGCGCCCGCCGTGTGGCCCAACATCGCCTTGATGCCGCTCACCGACACCTTGCAGGCGTGGTCGCCCAGCGCGCGCTTGATCGCGGCGGTTTCGGC
>LJCR01003671.1 GCA_001399705.1 Kouleothrix aurantiaca | reverse complement strand
CGGGTAAGTCGCCGGCGGCAAACGCGACCGGGGTGGCAGCTGGCACGAGCGTCGCGGCGACGTTCAGCGAAGCAGTGACGGGCGTGAGCGGCACAAGCTTTACGCTCACACCAGCTGGCGGCGCGGATGTCGCTGCCACCGTGACCTACGACGCCGCCAGTAAAACGGCGACGCTGGTACCGAGCGCGGCGCTCAGCCCTAATACCACCTACACGGCCTCGCTGGCCCCGGCAATCACCGACGCAGCCGGTAACCCGCTGGCTGCGACCAGCTGGAGCTTCACCACGGCGGCGGCCGACACCACCGCGCCGACAGTCACGGCAACGACGCCGGCGGCAAATGCGACCGGCGTGGCGACCAGCACAAGCGTGGCTGCGACGTTCAGCGAGGCGGTGACGGGCGTGAGCGCCAGCACATTCACGCTGAGCGGGCCAAGTGGCGCAGTTGCCGCAACCGTGAGCTATAACTCCAGCACCAAAGTTGCGACTCTGGCGCCATCGGCGGCGCTGGCAGCGAACACGACG
>LJCR01003675.1 GCA_001399705.1 Kouleothrix aurantiaca | reverse complement strand
CTATGGCGCGCCCAGCACTGGCAGCTTGCCGCCCGTTTCTTCGAGGTACGCCAGCAGCAGGAGGTTGCCCGGCTCGACCGGCGCGCCATAGTGCTCGACGCGCCCGCCCGCCAGCCGAATGCCCTGCGGCGTAACATCGTCGCGATCCATGATCGAGGTTTCGCCCGCGATAATCAGCAGGCGCGCGCCCGCCGCCCGCAGCTCATGAATCGCCGCCGCAACCTCTCCTTCGTCGGCGGGGACGTAGCGTGTCGCACAGACCGCCGAGCCCAGCTCGGCGACGCGCGCCGCAATCGCGGGAAATACGCCACCCATGATCCGCTCGCGCGCGGCGGCGCTGCCTACCAATGCCACGCCCACCGGCGTCGGGCGCAGGGGCGCAAGCGCCACCACCGGCGCGCCCGCCCACGCAATCGCCTCGGCCGCGCGCAGGTCGGTTTCCAGCACGGCAAAGGGAATGATCTTGATTGTAGCGACGCGCTTGCGGGCGCGCACCAGCGCGTGGTTCGGCAGCGTGGCAATCG
>LJCR01003674.1 GCA_001399705.1 Kouleothrix aurantiaca | reverse complement strand
GCATGGCATCATGATGGCGCCGCACGGCGTGTTCGACGGGCTGATCGGCCTGGCCGGGCTGGTGCATGTGAGCGCGGCGATGCCGCACAACTTCATCGCCTTCGAGTGCCCGATCGCGCGGCCGGCATGGATGGCCGACCTTGTGACGGGCCTGCCCGACCCGCTCGTGAAGGATGGCTTTATCGAGGTGTGGGACGCGCCCGGCCTGGGCGTTGACCTGAACGAAGAAGCGACGCGCCCCTACCTGGCCGAAGACGACGCCGACTTTTTCGCGTAAACCGAATATTGTTTAATAACCACCAAGACGCCAAGACACCAAGATTTTTAAGCATCCTGAAAACCTTGGTGTCTTGGTGGTATATTTCTTGAGGCTCTTATTTGATAGGCTTGCGTGATCGGCGTTTTAGCCTTCGGCAGAGCGGTACTTTACGATTAAGGTGTGCCAATTTTGGCGCTCCGCGCCAAAATTGGCACACAAAATCAGGTAATTACCTTGCTGCCGCAGGCTAACGGCCACGTCATGC
>LJCR01003669.1 GCA_001399705.1 Kouleothrix aurantiaca | reverse complement strand
GCCCAGATCACGCCGACGCTGCCGCTGGTGAGCAGCACCGCCACGCTCACGGTGACGGGCAGCAGCTACCTGAAAAGCGCGCATACGCCCCAGGCCACGCTGGCGGGCACGACGCGCACGGCCGCGTGGAGCGGCACCGGCGATTGGTCGCACGTGCTTACATTTCCCGCGCCGGGCCAAACCATCCCCCTAAAGCTGCCAACCCCCGCCCAGCCCGATGGCTACGAGATCGATGAGGTGGCGTGGCAGCTGCCCGTGTCGCTGAACCTGGCCGGGCGCGGCGCGGCCTTTGCCGGGCGGGCCGGCACATGGCGCTACCAGCTGGCGAACGTGCCGGTCGGCGGCGCGCTCTACGATGTGAGCAACCCGCTTGGGCCCGCACTGCTGAGCGGCTGGCAGGCAACGAACATCTTTCAGGATGGGCCGGCGGCGCACCTGTATGTGTTGGCGGGCGCGGGCACGATCTTCGCGCCGAGCATTGCGCGCAGCGCCTCCTACGATATCGCCACGCCCGCGCGCGTGCTCT